>JAYTHR010000210.1:0-1413 GCA_043732425.1 Bdellovibrionales bacterium | reverse complement strand
GTGTCATCTTTCGCATGAGATCATCATTAATTAAAATCCAGCGACTGCTTGCATCGCCGGGTGCCGGAGCCGTAATTCCTCGGAAATAAATCGGCCCGTCCCAACCCAGTTGACGAACGGCCGTTTCGAAATCCTTTGAATTTAATAATTTGAATTCAATGTGGGCCATTGCTTTTTTAAAATCCGCGCTATACTGGTCAGCTAAAAACTCGATAATCGTTTTATTTGCAAACAAAGGTGCGTACATGACGTAGGCTTTCGCCCATGCTTGCCGTTCATAGGAATTAAATGATTTCCAGTCGGCCATCACTAACTCTTCAAAAGGGCGACAGCTTTTCAAACACTGAAAATCTTCTTTTTCAGCGCGATTCAAGGCTACTTTTAAGACCCGAACTGAATCCGGAGTAGTTGCGATCAAAGGCAAAACTTTTTCATTTCGATAAAGCTCGCCCCAAAGATCAATGCCCTCGGCTTTTAAACGTTTTTCTATCTTGTCGACGGGGCTATGCCAAGTCGGGCGCCATATTTGAGAAAGAAAATCTTTCTGAAAAGCTGCGGGAGCATCAAGTCTTAAGCCGCGAAATAGACCACCGCTGGTGATGCGCGAAAAAAAATATTTAAATTCCTCTTCGGGTCTTGGTCGATCGATATACGGGTCGGAATCCTGCGCCTGAACCTGAATAAAAAATCCGAAAAATACAAGAAAGAAAAAACTTAGCTGTTTTTTTTTCATCTTTTTCCAAAAAGCAATTTTAGTACGGCTAAAACAACAATGGCACCAACAACAGAGCCAATAAATCCGGCTGTTTCCCCGGCACGATAAATTCCCATCACTTGTCCCAAATAAGACCCTGCAAAGGCACCCAGAATTCCAACAAAAGTGGTTGCAATAAACCCCATGCTTTCATCGCCAGGTTTAATAAAACGGGCTACTAGCCCCACTAAAAATCCAATAAGAATTGTTCCAAGAATTTCCATTTTATATCCTTTTTGGGTTCCGCAAATCGTAACAAAACTTAATCTGAGACGGGGCCCTTACATCCATTCAATCTTCGTCGTTGAAGTTTGGCAAGCGCAATCAGAAATTATTATTTGGCATTCGTGTTGCTAGCTCATTGAATTCCCCGCATTGAATTGATAAGAATTAGATAAACCCTTTTTAGAAAGAGATTTATGTCCGTTGAATCTGCAAAAAAAATTAATAAATTTGAATTCGAAATTTCCGTCAGTGGCCACAAAGTGATGACCGATGTGCAAGAAAAATTAGGCGGTCAAAACAGGGCGCCAGATCCCCATGATTATCTTCTAGCCGCATTGGCCGGATGCACCGTAATTACGATTCAAATGTACGCAGATCGAAAACAGTTTCCACTAGATTATGCCGATGTTAAAATTAAAATACTTCAGGAAGGC
>JAYTHR010000209.1:0-1414 GCA_043732425.1 Bdellovibrionales bacterium | reverse complement strand
CATCGGCTACGGTACATTTTCGAGTCTCGGGCAAGGCGATTTTCAGGTTACGTATCACTTAAAAAATATTCATACAGGTGATACGCAAAATTTTATTTCCCGGGGGAATTTAATTGCAGCCATTGATGATCTCGCACGGCAGATTTTTGATGTTTATCAAAAAAACACTTATCCTGATTGGCTGCCAAGTGCAGCTCATTTAGAATGGTTGCCAATGCCGCCAGCGCTTGCTGAGGCCGGGGATGGTTTAGTCACATTTCAACAGGCCCAGGGCTATTGCACATCACAAGGATATCGGTTGCCGTATTCTTCAGAGCTCTTAGCAGCTTCGGCCGGGGGTAGTTATAAACCGGGTGGAATTTCGGCTCTTGAGGATCAGGTCTCTTATCCGGTACTTGACCGTAGACAATTTAATGGGAATTACACCTTCACAAGAGGTTTAGAAACAGCTACGGGCGGAGACCTTCAGCCCGAGTTATCAACGCCTAAAACCGTTAAATTTTGGTGCGTTACGGGTCCTATTTCAGAATCCATCCAAGTGATGAATCTTCTTTGGCAATTGCACCGCGACTATCAGTATAAAAATAAAGAAGTTTTTACGGCGATCGAGACATTACGCTTCGAGCTTGGCGATTCAGATACTGAAATAGGTTATTTCGGCCATAATTTCGAGCGCGTGCAAAGACTTAGGGGGGTACCGGAAGCCTTAAGCGTTCTTCAAGCACACGGCATCGTGATCACGATGCCGGCGGCGAAACAGTAAAATTATTTTAGCCTTCAGTAAGAGTTGATTATTTATTAGGGTACTGCATCCGGCGTTGGGGGCTTTCTTTGCGGCGAATATTTTCGGCAGGTGACAGCTGATTAAGACTGGCTAAACTTTGCGCTCTAGTTTTTTTTCCGGTCATTTTTCCAAGTTCTTTCTGCATGTTCATTTTTTTGTGCCCGGCTGCATGAGAAGGGTCTGCTTGCATGTGGAAATCAGAAGCTAAATTTTTGCTCTTAGCTTTTTTGGTTCCCCGTGTTGTGGAAGCCAACATTTTTTTTGCACCTGATTTTTTAGCTTTTACTTTTTGGGTTTTCATCCGCATCGGATTAAGATTCGATTTTTTTTCAGAATTTTTCATTTGAGATAGCATGTGTAACCTCCAAGGTGTTGTGCTGTTAGCAGTTGATTTCCTGTTGGCGTTCAGTTGAATTAATGAAAAAGCAATTATCATACCGAAAAATAATATTTAAAATTATTTTTCTGAAATTTACCGAAGCTGCTCGGATAGTAGGGGCTAGCGACGATCGTCGAGTTCCAAAAATCAACAGTAAGAAATAGATAATGGGGTAAAACAGGAAGTACCATGCGGTAATTTGGTTCAATTGATTTCTGGCAGAGGCCGGGAGTGGTTCTCGATTTGCTCAT
>JAYTHR010000208.1:0-1416 GCA_043732425.1 Bdellovibrionales bacterium | reverse complement strand
GAGTTACGAAGGTTGATTTGTCTCCAAGCTCGATGACTTCTTATTCTGCGGGCTTAGAACTTGAGGTTAAGCCTCTAATCGTTGTGCCCATTATTGTGGGCGCTGAGGCTGGCTATATGGGATTCAACTGGAAAGACGCGACTAACAACGTCAACGGAACCACGAAAAGTGTCGATTTGAGCGGGACTTATATTAAAGTGTTTTTAGGCTTAGATATCTAGACTTTTATCGCGCCTAGTTTTTACTAACCCATTTCAGAGCTTTATCTATTCTTCCGAATATTTAAATATGAAATGGGTTTTTTATTTTCTTACAACCGTTGTTGCGTTTTCGTTATTCCCAGCCTTAGTCACTGCACAAATTTATAATGTCATGTCAGTGCAAAAAATTCGCAGCTCTGCCGATTTTTTATCGAATTCAAATATCATTGGATCACTGCCGAAAGATTCAAAAATTAAAGTGCTTGAGGTGAAAGTGCTACCTTCGGGGTCACAGGCTTTACGTGTAGAAATTGTATCCTCAATCAAGCCACCAACTGAAGCTAGCCCCACAGAACCTTTATGGATTTACCGAAAAAGTAATGCCGATTATGTTGAGGTCACTGCCGAAACTGCAAAAGTAAAGACCGCAAAGACAGAGGGGAAAACTGAAGACTATTGCGCTACCTGCCAAGACGCTGCAATGAAGAAAAATCGCAATCACAAAGATTTAAGCACGGTCACACAGTCTGTAGAAAAAGAAAATAGCAAAGCTTCGATCAGTTTGGATAGTAACACTTCGGCACTTCGCGAACTAGTTAAAAAATATTCTGAAAGTATAGAAGTTGAGGCCACAATAGCGAAGGCTAAAAAACTTTTCGGAAGAAATACTCACCCGAAATTAAAGTGTTATCGCGCCGTTAAGGAAGCTTTGGCGGCTTCTCCGCAAGGAACTAAAAACAGTGGCCTGATTCCGGGTCGCTTTGATGATGAAGCGGCTTTAAATGCTAAAAACAGTTTAAAAGATTATGGTTTTGTTAATTTATTAGATTCTGACTTCTATAAATCAGAAATCAAAGATCCTTCGGATGCTCCACGAGGATCAATTCTTGTTTATTCGAGCGGAAAACGCTGCGCCCGTTCCCGAATTAAAGACTGCGGGCACATCGAAATAAAAACGGCTGGTCCCGGAAGCCCTGGGTACATCAGTGATTACTATTCGAACCAACCCATCACAAAATTTTCGAATTATAAACTGGTCGGTGTGATGGTTAAACCTATGGATGGCGCAAAATGAAAATAATTTTAATCTTATTAGCACTGGCTTCCACCCAATTCGCCTTCGCCAAAGTAGACTTGTCGACCCAAGAAAAAGGCGAACGGGCCTCGTTATCGATTCGCTTTAATAACTATGCTATTAAGACTCCGACGAAGATGA
>JAYTHR010000207.1:0-1419 GCA_043732425.1 Bdellovibrionales bacterium | reverse complement strand
CAAATATGTTCGGTTATGGTCAAGTCGAAAGCAAATATGGCAGTGGTCAATTTTCGAAAGATCTTGAGCGAGAATTTCCGAATGAAGAAAAATTAATCGTGAGCAAAATTGAAAGCCGCGATAAAATTCTTAGTTCTATAAAAGATTTTTTAGGTAAAGGTAAGTAATGGCAAATCTGACTCCAGAACTCGAAGTCGAAAGGCTTCGCATCCTCAAAATTGCGCAAGAATATGGCCTCGATTGCTTCGATACCGTTTTCGAACTAATCACCTACGATCAGATTAGTCAGTTTGCGAGTTACGGTGGTTTTCCGGTGAGATATCCACACTGGCGTTTCGGGATGGAATACGAACAACTTTCTAAAAGCTACGAATATGGTCTTTCAAAAATTTACGAAATGGTTGTGAACACAGATCCTTGCTATGCATACCTCATGGAAGGTAACCGCATGGTCGATCAAAAACTTGTGATGGCCCATGTTTACGGCCATTGTGATTTTTTTAAAAATAATCAGTGGTTTGCTCCGACGAATCGTAAAATGATGGATGCGATGGCGAATCACGCCACCCGAATCCGTCGGTATATCGATCGCTACGGAATTGAAGAAGTTGAAGAGTTTATCGACTGTTGCCTTAGTCTCGAAAATTTGATTGATCGATATAGTCCATACAAGAAAAAATCTGGAAAAGAGAAACCAAGTCATCAGAAGAAAGAAGTTTCTCTTTTGCGGGTCGATCGTGAGTATATGGATGAATATATTAATCCGCCTGACTTTGTGAAATCTCAAAAGTTGCGAATGGCCCAAGAAGAAGCGGCAGCACAACGTTTTCCGGCGCAGCCAGAAAAAGATGTACTACAATTTTTAATGTACAATGCTCCGTTGAGGTCTTGGCAACAAGACGTACTTTCAATTATCAGAGACGAAGCCTATTACTTCGCACCCCAAGGCATGACGAAAATCATGAATGAAGGATGGGCGTCTTACTGGCATTCTAAAATGATGACTCAAAAAATCATGAACGATAGCGAGGTCGTTGATTTCGCCGATGCGCACTCTGGTACAATGGCCATGGCTCCGAACGGTTTTAATCCATACAAAGTTGGAATTGAACTTTACCGCGATATTGAAAATCGTTGGAATAAGGGTCATTTCGGCAAGGAATGGAACGAGTGTGAAGATGTTCAAGAGCGCAATCGCTGGGATAAAAAATTAAACCAGGGTCGAGATAAAATATTTGAAGTCAGAGCCAACTACAATGACGTCACTTTTATCGACGAATTTTTAACTGAAGATTTTTGCGTACGAAATAAAATGTTCGTTTATAAATTTAATAAGCGAACCGGTCAGTACGAGGTCGACACGCGCGATTTTTCGAATATAAAAAAGCAATTGCTGTTTCAGCTGACGAATTTTGGTCA
>JAYTHR010000206.1:0-1420 GCA_043732425.1 Bdellovibrionales bacterium | reverse complement strand
CGTAGGTGGGGTGTTTTTTGTCGACACAAAGTCTCCTGTTGTGCGGTTGTTTTTCGTTCTCATCTAGCTGGGATATTACAGCTTTTTTTGAGCTGTTTAAGTTCAAATCGTAATGCGTATTTTATAGAGTCAGGACTGTAATATTTTAGAGACTAACTTTCAATCACAAAATTCCAGGGAATTTTGACAGTTCCGTCACGATCGACAATACCTTTTGGGGGATTAGGAAATGGGGCCGCGGCACGAAAAGCTTCGACAGCTGCGTCATCCAAATCGCGCACCCCTGAAGGATTCAGAACTTGGATTTTAACGATAGTTCCCTTATCGTTCAAAACAATCATTAATCGCGTTTCTTTGCTTGTATCCGACGCGATGGTTCGGCCCTGGCGTACCATACGGGCGACTTTCTCGCGAACTTTTGGCTGCCACCACTGATTCAGCTGTGTTTTGATCCTGTGATAAAAACCATAGTATTTGTATTCTCTCGTATTCAGTAAGGTGACTAAGTCAGAAGACACATCATCCACGCGGTCATTCGATGTCGAGGCTTCGCCAGCGGCGACTGCATTTTCACCGCTTGAAAAAGTTTTCAATTCTTTTTGCATATTTTTCTTGGTTAAAGCCGCATAAGGGTCGAAGGCTTGATTGAAAAGTTGTGGAGCTGAGTTTTTTTTCGTATCGATGGCTTGCGCAGCCGGAGGACTACTTTTCGACTTTCCACGTGCTTGCGAATTTTTAAATTGGATTCCAAATTTAGCGATCGTTTGCTTTTTAACCGCATTATTTTTTTCACTCAACAATTTCGCATCATCGTCTTTTTTCAAATTTGCAGTATTCGCATCCGTTTCCACAATTTTATCCGCTTTTGGTTCAGGTGACGAAATCAGATTTTTGAGTTCTTCGGGATTCAGTAAAGTCACTTCGACCGGAGTTTCTTTTTTTGCTGATGGCTTATATTTCGCAACCAAAAATAAGGTAAGAAAAAACACAATGTGAGCCGCTACTGAGAAAAAAAAGTAATTTTTAAACTGACGTTTCATGATAGACGGGTTCCTTTACTAGACTATCGGAGAATAGACAGCGCAGATGTAGGATAAGGTGAACAGTTTTATAGAGTATTTTGACAATTAGACGGAAGTCCAGCTGGCTAGCTTCTTTCTGTCATTTGACTCGGGGTTAACACCCAGAGACAATGTTCTGGAATGAGATTTCAATCCTGGGTTATTTCAGATAAAGGTTTAAAGCGCGAAGGCAATCAAGACTCATATTTAGTCGACGAACGCTTAGGACTTTTTATTGTCGCCGACGGTGTCGGTGGACATCAAGGTGGCGAAGTCGCTTCTGCGTTGGCGGTTGAAACTGTGCGCGAAGTTGTTGGCCATCCCAAAGCTCACCGCTTTACGGCGAAAGAAGTTCTGTT
>JAYTHR010000205.1:0-1424 GCA_043732425.1 Bdellovibrionales bacterium | reverse complement strand
CCAATCTCTCGTGTTTCCTGACCATCGATTTGGGTTTTTCTTCTTCGCATCAAGGTAAATTACATTTCGTTTTCTCAAGATCTCGACGTCTTCGCCTTTATGTTTTGAATCTGGCGTCACAAACTTGATTCCGCTGTGCAGATGCTCGGTGTTGTACCACTTAACAAAAGTGCTGACCCAATCTCTCGCTTCTTCAATATTTTGAAATGGCTTCGTTGGATACTCTGGACAATACTTTAATGTTTTAAAGAGTGACTCAGAAAAGGGATTGTCGTTGCTAACAGATGGCCTACTGAATGACGGTACGACTCCGAGCCACTGCATAGTTACCAGCATGGTAGCGCCTTTCATCGGACCGCCGTTATCGGAGTGAACGCGCAACTGATCGGGCTCAATGCCTTCGACTAAGCAAATTTTTTGGAGTAACTTCGAAGACAAATACATTGACTCGTTCGGATGAACTTCGTGCCCGACGATCTTTCTAGAAAATAAATCCAAGAATAAATACAAATAAAAAAATTCGCCACGAATTGCAGAGCGTAAGTAAGTGATGTCCCAGCTGAAGAGTTCATTAGGCTTTGTCGTCTCGCAGGCTATCGGCCGCGCGATTTGCTTTGGTTTTGCTCGTCCGCGATGTTGAAGTAATTTCTCTTCAGCTAAGATGCGATAGAACGATGACTCTGAGCCGATATACTCGCCGCGATCAGCGAGTGTTGGAACGATTTTGTGCGGGCTGAGATTTACAAATTTCTTTTCGGTCGAAACTGAAATGACTTTCGCTCGCTCGTCGTCCGTAAATTTATTTGCTGGCGTCGTCGACGGCCCATGTCGCTGATCGCCGAGGATGGGCTTTACCGCCCACCTCTGTAGAGTCTTTGCGGTGATGCCAACAATTTGGCAAGCTTTGACCTGGCGGCATCCTT
This sequence comes from Bdellovibrionales bacterium, assembly GCA_043732425.1. GTDB lineage: Bacteria > Bdellovibrionota > Bdellovibrionia > Bdellovibrionales > Bdellovibrionaceae > Pseudobdellovibrio. Next base: position 501 of record JAYTHR010000205.1, on the reverse strand, counting down.
GAGCAATCGCGGTGGCAATCAAGGATTGCACAGCCACACACTCTTCTTCGGTCACTCGTCGTCCTCGTCGCTCTCCCCCCAACTCAAATTTACTTTTTTTTGGAGAATAAGCAGTGCCGACGCCTCAGCAAGAGCTTTGTCTTTGCGCAAAAGATTTTTCTCCAGAGCTTTTATCTTCTGATCGCGGGTATCTTTTTTGAGATTTGATTTTTTTGGCCCGGCCATCGAAACCAGAATCTCTTTCCTCCATTCCACAAGCTGAGCAGAGAAGAGACCTTGCGCTCGAAGGTAAACGCCGAGTTCGGCTTCAGAGAGCGCTCCGGTGTCGATTAAGATTTTTAATTTTTGCTCTGCAGAATGCTTGCCGACACTTTTTTGTTTTTTCATGTCGCCAGTTTTAACACGACCGTGAACCCAATTGAAAGCTGTACTATATTTGACGCCTTCGTCTTCGCATACCTCGTGCATTGACTTACCATTGCGGTTGAGGATTTTTAATCT
>JAYTHR010000204.1:0-1424 GCA_043732425.1 Bdellovibrionales bacterium | reverse complement strand
ACAAGGCCACGCGCAGTGTTGGGCTTCCAAACGCCAGAGGAAGTCTTTATGGAAGAGCTATCAAAACTTGGTGGTGCACTTCAGATTTGAGACCGCCTTATTTTTTGGTCGTCTCGTCATAATTGCTCTTGTTCTCAGCAGCTGGCGCCGCTTTCGAGCAGTAATCCACTTACCCCGGCTGTTCAGATTTCCCAAACCACCTCTCAATTCCCAAAAACAGTTAAAATAGGGACAAATAAGCGAGGTACAACTGTCCAAAACTGTCGCAAACCGGCTAAAAAGCTGTCTCAGAGAGGACAAATAGCCCTCGAAATACTGTCTTAAGACAGAACGAAAGACAGAGCGAAAAAAGCAAAAAATAAAAATTAAAATACTGATATATCAAAGAAAATTTACTCTAAAGAAACTCTCAAAAAAGTGGGATCCGAGGCCACTTTACGAAAAAAGCTAATTTTCTATTCCTACCCCCCAACAAACATTGCACATTTTGTTTTAAAAATGAGCATTAAAGCATCCCATTTCAAAATCGCTTTTATCCCAAAGTGAAAATCAGGTACTAATCAGGCCTTCGGAGTCGTGCATATTGACAGGCAAAAAGCGTTCGCCACCCCAAATTGCAGTATGAAAAACTACAGCTTTCATTTTCGGCAGATGCACTCAGTTGCAACATTTAATAAAGGTATTATAATACATAGGAAACTATTCCTATTGAATTCCTGCCTGAAAATGAAAAAACCAACTTTCGCCACCAGATCCAAGTGGAAGAATTAAAAACTTCCGCAGCTAGGCTTTCTTCGGAACGGGGAAAATTTTGTCAGGTGCTCGCAACCAGCTCTGTTGGACTCTAGATGATGCCACCGGGCTTTTGGCGTCTGAAAACTTGGCTTGCAGCCCAAGATTATTGTCCAAGCATTACCCCAACTTGAATTCTAAAACCAATATTTCAACCATAACGGCTAAAGTGCGACATCACAAATTTTAACCAATGACGTCTTGATAAATTCTCCTGCTCATCCTTGATGATTGGGGAACACATGCGCTTAGCGATCAACAGAGACTCGATTTGCTGGAGATCTTTGAAGAGCGCTACCAGCGCAAATCTACACTGATTACAGCCCAGCTTCCCGTCGCCAATGGCATGCAATGATCGGCGAGCCAACAATCGCCGACGCCATTCGGCATCGCATCATTCACAATGTACACTGGATTGAACTCACCGGCGAAATCATGCGCAAACTCAAATGACCCAGCCGCAAAATCAATAAATCTACAACCTATGGTTTTCACCAGACAGACGAAAACTCAAGTCATCACAGAGGTGGCTCGGTTTATCTGAACAACTTCGGGGCTATTCGTAAGTGGAATTCTGCCTCATTTATGCTGCCGCCAGGATTGGCGACAGTGCATTGAAGTAGGCCCTATCC
>JAYTHR010000203.1:0-5047 GCA_043732425.1 Bdellovibrionales bacterium | reverse complement strand
GTGATTTAGCCGTAAAAAGTGGTGATGTGGAAATGAAAGGCGACGATCTTGTTGGCGGAACTTTCGTCATTGATATGACGTCATTAAAAACGGCGGATTCTCCGAAACTTCAGGGCCATCTGCAGTCAGAAGATTTTTTTGATATAGCAAAATATCCGGAAGCGACTTACAAAATCACGGGCGTCGAAGCTTTAAAAAATGCATCTGCGGGATCACCAACACATAAAATCATGGGAACATTAACTATCAAAAGCAAAACGGAACCATTAGAAATGCTAGCCACACTCACTAAAAAAGATGGCAAATACACAGCCATTGCAACAACAGAAATTAAAGATCGCACAAAATACGATATCGTCTACAACTCAAAGCAGTTCAAAACTGTATCTGCATTGGGCGACAAGCTGATCGAAGACCACATCAAGCTAGACCTCAACGTAACAACAAAATAAAAATCCCGATGCATCCAGGAAAGTGACCTGCTCACTTTCCTGGATGCAGTGCAGTCGAAAAAGTAACCTGCTCACTTTTCTGTACTCACTTTTCTGTATGCGATGCGGTGAGATTGAAGGGAGGCCATAAGGCTTCCCTTTTTATTTCTAGAGCTTAAATTTATTTTTTATTTGAATTAGAATGTAGTCCGAGACAACTTTTGAGAAGCCTGTTGTGGGGTGCTGGCCATCAGCAAACTTATAGGTTTGATCGGCTTTTGGACTTACTAGTGCGTCTGGTGTGCAAAAAAGCGATGAGCGCCCCGGAAGCTGAGCCAGCTTGCAAGCGGGTTCGGTAACATTAATAAATCCGTAGTCGCGGTACTTATTGTTAAAGTTTTTATCGAATGAGTTAATATCGATTAATAAAAAATCAACGCCATTCATTTTTGCTGATAACTTTTCATTGAAAGCTATCACCATGTCTGCAACTGCCTTTTGGGTCGCTAGATCTTGCGCTAAAACAGTTGGTGTTTTTTCGATCGCAGGTAAATTCACAACCAATAAATTTTTACCATTAGAGTTTTTAATATTATGAAGCATCACAGAGAAATCTTCAGCGGCTTGGGTCGCCTGAGCTACAGCCTCAACAGACGTTATTTTTTTGGCTTTAAATTGCAAAAGTAAGTTCGTAACGTCATTAGCTCCGCCTTGAATCACGACTAAATCTGTTTCTTTAAATTCGTGATTATCGATTAAAAAACTACCAATCTGTTCAACGATGGGTTTTGCCGTCAGTCGCGAACCATCGCCATTTTTAAAAACTAATCGGGAACCGCCTTGAGCATAGTTGAATCCTCCGACAATTTCGCCGGGCTGGCCAAAGCCTTCATGAAGATGCGGTTTCATTTCTAACTTTAACGCCTGGGCAATATTTTCTATCCAAATGGCGCCGGGATTCGTGGTGAATTTACCTCCGCCTTCGGTAGTTCCTTTGACCGCGTAAGTACCCACGTCAGATAAAGAATCACCGAAAACAACAAGGCGATTAAAACCGGTGGCACAAGCTGTTAGACTAATAGACGTGACGAATAAGGCGATGAATAACGAGTGGAATCTTTGCACAGGGACCTCCGGGTAGTGCTTTTTACTACCCGAATATCACGGCCCAGACCAGTTTTATATTTTTATACCGAACTGAAGGCGCCGCCTTTAGACGTAGTCACCTTTTTTAATTTTTTCGAGGATAATTTTTTCAGTCTTAATCGGATCTCGTGGGTCGACCGAGAAATAACTTTGCTGCTCGCAACGAATTTTTTCTTTGATCAACCAACGTAAGATGTCGGACAAGTTTTTGTTTTTCTTATCGCGAAAAAATGGGTCGTTCTCTAAGGCATCCCTCGCTTTTTTTAGGGCGCGCGCTTCCGCCGGATCGGATTCTTTCACCTTATAATGTGGAAGATCATATTTTTTCACGTCACTTGGAAGCACTCCCAAGAAGCGAACATTTGGAGCTGAAAAGTCACCGTTACGAATTAAAGAAGCCGCAGAACCTGCTTTTAAAGTCCGAAATATATTTTGCATCGTGTAAGCATCCAGATCGCCGAAGAAATACATCGGCACGTCTAATTGATCTTCGATCAGTTTACACCATCCGCGAACTCCATTCGACGGCACGCCTTGGGCGCCCATCAAGATACAATTATTTCGCTTTGTAAATCCCATCGCTTGTAATGTTCCCGCCGTACCTTCAGATTCCACAACCAAGCAAAAATCAATTTTCTTGCGCGCTTTTAATTTTAAAGATTGCGGTTTGTTCTTTGGCTGAAACGGAGATGTTCCTAAGGTCGATAAATCCACAGTCGCTTTGTCGCCGTCGGGAAGAGTTTCCGTAACAACTAACTGCTGAGAATACGTTTGACCGCCGCGATCATTGGCAAAGCAATTTAATTCTTCACGGTACACTTCAAGCATATCACCAATGAAATCGACGATAGAATCTGATTCATCCTGTCCGTCGAAATCTAATGGCTTGTAGCGAGAATTTCCTTTAATTAAACCTTTACAGATATAATACAATTCACGCTTCGTATTGACGGCACCAATATCTAAATTACGCAGTAATATTTCTAACATAAAAACAACGCGGGCCAATTTCTGTACCGAAGACACATTCAGTTCCGTGCGAACTATTTTATCTCCCGGAGTTAAATAACCCACTTTAGAGTTGTATTCACAATTATCTAAAGATGTTTTTACTGCCTCGAGGTAAGGGCGCTTTGAATTTTCTAAATCTTTTAGCATTCTTTCCGCTAAATTTTTTGCTTCTTTAGGAATGTCTAATCGCAGTTCGCGAATTTTACTTAAACCAGCCATAATTCACCTATTTCTTTTGCTTTTTCATTGCAGGTTTTTTCTTCTTGGACTCTTGAGCCTCACTAATTTCGTCTTGATCTGCAGCGACTTCTTCTGAAGGTCCCTGCATTTCGTCGTAGACGACACCCATTTTTATCGCTTCTTTTTTCTTTTGAGCTGCTAATTTAGTTTGAGCCTCTTCCAATTGATTCACGGCTTGCTCAGAATCACGACCTAGAATTTTCTTCAGGCCTTCTTCCGCTTTTTTCTTTCGGGATTCACTGGCTCCGGCTAAGAAAACTAATTTTTCGACTAAGATCGGACCAAACTGTTCGATGTGAGCTAATTTTCTTTCGAGATCAGCCTCTTTCATTTCGTGCTTAATGTGCCGAGAAAGTTTTTGACCCGCTTGCATTAACGCCCGACGAATTTCTTCCACTAGCTCTTCCGAGGCATCGATCGTTTCTTTCGAAGCATTTTTAAATTTAATAAACGGAGACACAACCGAGACCGCAAAAACATAAGGCCCTTGCGGTAAAGATTCTTTCGGCTGCGCTAAACCGTAAGATTTCCAGTTGACGCTTTCAATCGCCCACGTGATCGCACAACCTGATTTATCAAACTGTAATGGAACACGATTCGCAAAGCGCAGTAATTGTACCGGCGCACCTTCTTCGCCACGATTGATGAATCGCGCTAGGGCCACCTCAACGACAACGGGCTTAAAGTCACAAATGGTCGGCTTTCGGGTGACTACCGAGAAAAAATCGACTTGTCCCAAACGATTGATCGATTTAGAAAGTGAATCTTCGCCCACCGTTAAAACAGATTTTGTTGATGGTGACATCAACGTTGTGTTTTGCACCGCTTGAAATACTTTTTTAAAATCTTCTTCTGATAAGGAAGTTACAGATTTTTCAACCAGTCCTTTCGGCATTCCTGCCTTAACAAAATCAACGATCGACTGGTCAGAAATGCGTGAAAACCCGGTTTTCAAAAACTTAGAAACGCTAATTTTTCCGTATAAAGTGGCATGCGTAATAAACTCGCCTAATTTAAATGTGTGAGGATGCGGCAACGTAGCTTCCGGAATCTCTGGAGAATCATTACTAACACGCTCGGTTTTTTGCCAATCCAAGTCACCTAATTTAAATTTCATCGTGACATGGGGATTTAATAAAGCAGTTCCTTCGATGTAAGTTTGCAGTCCGCCGTCACCGTTTAATTGAATACGACCATCCATTAAAAATTCGACGCGAACGCCACTGACTTTATTTTTCCAATCAATCATCTCTTTATTTTTAACGACGCCGGTGTTGGTTTTTATGTCCACATCAACTTGCGCCGAAATGGCTTTTCGCATGGCTTTCGTTTTGGAAATAACTTGAACACCTTTAGCATTCGTCATTTGCGCCCACGTCGTCGCGGCAGAGATACCAATTCCTTGTTGGCCTCGGGAACATTGTCCTTTGCCAAATTTAGAAGAGGCCAGATATTCTCCGAAGACTTTTGCTAAATTATCGGCGTCGATTCCTGGACCATTGTCCTCAACGATGATTTTGACCAAATCCGTATTTTTTGTGGATCCGTTTCCAATCTTAGTCACTTCGATTTCTAAATCCGGTAGAATTCCAGTTTCTTCACAAGCATCTAATGAATTATCAACTGCTTCTTTTAGTGTAGTTAAAACAGCTTTTAATGGTGATGAGAAACCCACCTGCTGAAGATTCTTTGCAAAATACTCTGCAGTACTACTTTTGGTGATTTTGCTGCCCACGAAGACTCCTTACATTAAGATACTTTTACAATACTTTGCGATCCGATGTGCGATAGCAACTACGAAAAACCTGTGTTTTTAGCTGATTTTACCCCTAATTTAGAGGAAAAGAGCTAGCTTTCAGCGTCTTTTTTATCCTGATTACTCTTTTATTGAAGGGGTAACGGAGCTTTAAAATCAAGCCCTCTTGTAAATTGCGGCGCGTTAATGTGCGGAAATGCTTAGGCATTTGGCTTAAACAAACATTTTGCTTGGCTTTAAGCTTTTCCGCACTCCTAGACATATGCACGGCTTCTTAGAAACTCAGCAGGATATGATATTTTTTATCGCGAGTTCTAGTATCATTAAGCCTTCAACTACAAAGGATTTGTATGAAAATTTTAATCGCCACTTCGGCTCTGCTTGCAACCGTTTTTACAACAGCGACTTACGCGGATGATTCTTTAAGTACTAAAATTCATAACCAGTACACATCTTTGCGCGC
>JAYTHR010000202.1:0-1426 GCA_043732425.1 Bdellovibrionales bacterium | reverse complement strand
TATTCTTTCACCGTCGAGGGCGAATCACAATACATTTTGAATTCGAAATGGGGTTCTGCCGAACTGAATTTAGCAGGGGCGCGTGCGGCCCAGAACGCTGCCACGGCACTGACCGTGTTTGAAGCCTTAGGATTTAACCCGCAGCGCTACTTACCGGCGTTACAGAAAGTTCACTGGTGGGGTCGCATGCAGTCCGTGAAATGGCCCGGAATGAAAGCGAAAGTGTATTTATCCGGTGATCATAATGAACAAGGCATTCAAAGTTTAATTGATATTGTAAAGCATTTTACTTTTGAAAATTTACACTGCGTCGTTGGTATCGGAAAAGATAAAGACTGCACGACCATGTTGAATGACTTATTGAAGGTAAAAAATTTGCGCCTTTATTTGACCGAAACACCCTTTAAGGGCTTGCCTGTTGACGAATATCCAGAAAAATTTAAGCAGTCATCGGTAAGGCGTAATGCCAATGTTATCGAATTAATAAATCAAATTGCAGTTTCAGCGACCGAAAAAGATTTAATTATTATCACGGGATCATTGTATTTAGTGGGCGCTGTTTTAAAGTTTTTAAAGGAGCACGATGGCTACGATATTCGCGCATAGTTTGGTGGGCGGCACGATCGCCTCGTTGGTTCCTTCTGAATGGGTAAATAAAAACAAAAATTTTTACTTTTGGATGTTTTTTTTACCGATCGTTCCGGACTTTGACTCCCTTGGTTTCTTGTTAAAGGTGCCCTATCCTAGTTTATTCGGGCACCGCGGATTTACGCATTCCATTTTGTTTGCGTTACTGTGCGCGACGGCAGTTGCTTTTATTGGTGATAGAAATAATGTAAAAAAGTATTTCCGATTCTTGTTTTATTTTGCGGCAACACTGACTCACGGCCTCTTAGATGCCATGACAAACGGGGGATTAGGAGTCGCTTTTTTTTCTCCTTTTAATAAACTTCGCTATTTTTTTGCGTGGACGCCCATTGAGGTTTCCCCTTTTGCGCATCATTTTTTCTCGCAACAAGGCTTCGTCGTGATCCTGAGCGAACTGTATTGGATCGGACTACCGTGCGTTTTTTTGCTGTTGCTTCAAAGTTTATTATTTAAAATCAGAACGGATAAATAACTGAGCCAAAGTTAAGTTGGCTGCTTTTAATTTTACTTCAGCTTCGTGACCACCACGATTAATAACGCAAAGAACATGCTCGACGAAAGCGCCAGATTTCCTAAGATCATTGGCGCTGAGTAACACCTGCCCGCCAGAAGTAATGACATCCTCAATAATACAGAGCTTCTTACCCTTAACCTCAAGGCCCTCTGCGTATTGGCATGTTCCGTAGTCTTTCGCTGTCTTTCGTATGAAAGCACACGGTAGACCCGTTGCTAACGATAAGGCCGTGCCGATGGGAATTCCGCCCATTTCAAGGGCCGC
>JAYTHR010000201.1:0-5050 GCA_043732425.1 Bdellovibrionales bacterium | reverse complement strand
CGCGTTGGTTTCATCAAGAACTTTAAAATTGCGATTGTGAAATGGGGAATATATTTCTCGCCCGTTTTGGCTTACCGATTTGACTTCTCCGATGGCGGCGACGACGGCCTTTCGGTGATCTTTTACCGAAAGATTTGAGTCGGTAATTGTATACGGATCACTTTGGCAGCTTAGAAAGAAAAACAAACTTAAAAAAATAAATTTATTTTTTTGCATTTTTCCAATCATTCAAAAATAATTCGATTCCCTTTGTGGTTAAGGGGTGACCGGTCATTTGCTGCATCACTTTAAAAGGAATTGTCGCAATGTCTGCACCCATTAAGGCCGCGTGTTGAATATGCATTGGGCTTCGCACGGATGCGACTAACACTTCTGTGGCAAAATCATAGTTCTGATACATGTGAACTATTTCTTGAACCATCGCCATCCCATCTGAACCAATATCGTCTAGCCGCCCAACAAACGGAGAAACCATCGACGCCCCTGCCTTAGCAGCAAGTAAGGCCTGCATCACGGAAAATACCAGAGTCACGTTGGTTTTAATTCCTTCGGCCGTCAGTTTTTTAACAGCAATCATTCCGTCTTCGCACATGGGAATCTTGACGACAACATTGTTAGCCCATTTGGCCAGATTTTTTCCTTCAGAAACCATTTCGTCGGCTTTGAGTGAAATAACTTCAGCAGAGACGGGCCCCGCTGTCAGTTTACAAATTTCTTTAATAACTTCTTCAAAATTGCGACCTGATTTTGCAATGAGACTCGGGTTCGTTGTGACGCCGTCAACCCATCCGCGCTCGTTCGCCATTTTTATTTCTTGAATATCCGCTGAGTCGATAAAAAATTTCATTTAAGGCTCCCTTTTTTTAAAAGCATATCATCCATTGTATACAAACCTTTTTTTTGTTTCACAACCCACTCTGCAGCTTGAACGGCTCCGGTTGCAAAAACTTTCCGATTTAAAGCTTGATGTTTAAAAGATATCATTTCATTTGCTGAGGCAGCATGCACGGTGTGAATGCCGAAAACTCCACCCAATCGATGCGCCAACGGTGTCGCAATTTTTTTATTTACTATTTTTTCTAAATCACTCTGTAACATTAAGGCCGTACCACTTGGACTATCTTTTTTTTGGGTGTGATGAATTTCGTCAATTGCAAAATCAAATTCGGACAATGATGAAAAGCTTTTCAGGGCCTGTCGAAAACACCACAGTCCTACGCTCATGTTTGAAGACCAAAAAATGGGTCTATTTTTGGCTTGTTGATTCATGCGAGATAATTCCAGCGCCGTAAATCCCGTGGTGCCAGACACAATCGGCGTGTTCGCCGTTAATTTTAGTAATTCAAAAAACCCAGCGGGAGATGAAAAATCAATCCAAACATCAACTTCTTGTAAAATTTCTTTTTCAATATTTCTTAAATCAGGAACGTTCATCACAAAAGAAATCTCGGGCTGCTTTTTATGGCCCACAAATAGAAAGGGTACGTGCTTCAGGGTTTGTAGTACCCCTTGAACCTCTTGACCCATGCGTCCGGCCCCACCCAAGAGTCCAATTTTTAATTTATTAATTTTATTTTTCATTGGATTAATTCTAACTCTTTTAATTGCTTTATGGTTTGTTCATGATATTGGGGCGCAAGCTCGACTAATGGCAGTCGCATTTCAGCAGATTCGAATAAGCCCATTTTATGCAGCATCCACTTCAGCGCAATCGGATTGGCCTCAATGAAAAGTCCTGAAATAAGTTTTTTGTGCCTTAAGAAGTCCTTGTCGACTTCTTCCCAGTTTTTTTCGCTCGCTTTTTTTGTCCAGCGTGCACACGCCGCGGTAATAATGTTCGACATGACAGAGATCACTCCGTGACCGCCGGCCTTTAAAAAAGATATGTAGGTGTCGTCATCACCCGATAGCTTGACAAAGCCTTCGGGCAAAACTCGAAATAAGTTTTTATTAAATTCGATATCGCCCGAAGCTTCTTTGATCCCAATAATATTTTTATTCTGCGAAAGCTCAACGATACTTTCGGTCGCTAAAGATGTGATGGTCCGTCCGGGAACATTATATAAAATCACCGGGATCGTGCTGGCATTGGCAACCGCATTGAAGTGCTGAACTAAGCCGCGCTGCGGGGGTTTATTGTAGTACGGAACAACTGCTAAAACAGAATCCGCACCTAACTCAACGGCTTTTTTTGTAGCCTGGATTGTCAATGCTGTACTATTTGATCCAGTTCCGACAATAACTGGAAACTTGTCTCCCGAAATATTCTTTACAGATTTAAAAATTTGAACCACTTCATCCCAATCTAATGTGGGGCTTTCGGCCGTTGTGCCGTTAACGACAAAGCCTTGAATGCCATTTTTTAATTGATAGTGAATTAATTTTTCCAATGATTTGTAATCCACTTTTCCTTTTAAAAAAGGAGTCGGAAGAGCAGAAATAACACCTTTAAATTCAAATTTCATAGTCGTAACTTTCTAAAAGGTTGGCCGGTCCCACCATAGTTGGGTGATTCAGGTTGGCTAAATTCATGATAAGCATTCCACCTGGCATTTCAACAGTTGTTTCCAGGACTTCGTTTTTTCTATAATTATAGTAAGCTGCCGCAAGTGCACCCGTTCCGCAGGCCGCGGTAAAGTCTTCAACTCCACGTTCATAGGAAATTGCTTTAACTTGGTTTGGTCGTGCAGTCTTTTGAACATACGTTACATTTGTTCCTGCGGGATAAAACTGCTTGTGATTTCTAAGCTGTCGCGCTACTAAGCGCAAGCTGGGTGCCTCTGCGATGGATGCTGTTTCTAGAACCAAGTGCGGAACACCCGTGTTGCAGTAGAAGCCCAATGACGACGGCTGTTCTTTGACTTCGGTCATGACGACTCTGAATTTTTCTTTTTCTAGATAAGAAATTTTAATTAGGCCCGCCACCGTTTTTAGCTTCCATTCGGATTTTGAGTCTTTAAGAATGTTTTTCATAAAATAACCCACACAGCGTGTTGCGTTTCCGCACATTTCAGCATCAGAGCCGTCGTTGTTAAAGAAAGTCCATGACAAGCCTTCTTCATTTTGTTGTAAAAATATAAATCCATCAGCGGGCTTTTTAAAACATATTTCTTTAGCTATGTTTCTTTTTTTTTCATGACTTGTTCGTAGCTCTTGCTCAGACGTTTGATGAACAATATGAAAGGTGTTTCCTGCTCCAGAGAGTAAGCTGATGTTCATTTTCATTTTTTAATTTTTTTCTTTTCTTCAGAAGTGCTCGGGGTGGATGTTGGTGCCAGCGGTTTGGGAACTTCTTGCTTCTGTATAGTTTCTTGCTCGGCTGGCGGTAGCGGGTCCCCCTTGATGCCGCACCCAGCGGTCCAAAAAAATGGTATCATTAAAATAATTCGGCTTTGTCGCATCATGTTCCTCCGCGAAGGCAAAGATCAAAATCATATCTATATTTTCTTACGATTGATTTGCTTAGGTTTTTACACTTATTTAAATACTGATTAAGTAATTCGGTCGACGTGAGGGAATTTGTTTCTGCGGACTCGGTGGCAATTCGATTTTTAAAGTAAATTAAATCTGGCCAATCTGAAAAGTTTTTTTCAATACGATCAAGAATCTCTTTGGCCTTACTTGAATTTTTTAAAACCAAGGCTCGGTTTAATTCAAAAATCGTAAAAATAAATTTTTCGTCTGAAGCCATGCTGAACTCTGGTTTGTTGGCCGTAATTGGTTTTAGTTCAATTTGGTTTTTACTTGCTAAACCCTGCTCGGTCGAAGCCTTTATCCAGTTGATTTCATTGCCTTCGAAATAGTTACCTATTTTTTCTAACTCAGCCGTCTCGATCGGTTTTTTTCGGTTGTCGCGGTAAAGAAGCCGAATTCGCTGAATCAAGCAATCTAAGTTTTCGGGATCAGCCAGCAGGCAATCTTCATTACTTTTTTTGGCTTCTTTTGGATTGTCGATCGTCAGATTTAAAGATGTTTCGTACGATTCCTGAGATTCTTTTGTAGGAAATTTTTTCGCTAAGTTCTGTCGGAACTCGCGGGCTTCCGTGGCCAAATTTTTATTTGTTTCATTCTGTATATAATCTGTCACCGTGGCTAGGGCCTGCTTTTTTTGTTTTTGTATCAGTAGGTTAATGGCTTTTTTCTCAACCGCTAACAGTTCCCCGCTAGCCGCTTTTGTTTTCGTCTGTGCCGCTAATGGTGTCAGTAAAATAAAAAAAGCCGCAGTTTGAACTGCGGCTTTTTGAATTATCTTATTTTTAAGAGTCATTCCTACTTTTTAAACGATGTTAACTCGATTGTCACTTTTCCTAATTGGCTATCTGCCAATGATTTTACCATTCCAGAAATTGGAATGTCGCGTGGGTTAACCCATTGCTCAGAGATTTGTCCGTTGTTCGCGTTATCTTTGATTTTCAGGTAAATAACATCAAAAGTTCCAGCGGGAACAGTTACTTTATCTTCTTTTTGTTCAATCAATTGATAATCAGCTTTTGGTGGCTCTTGCTCTTTGCCATTAACGATCATCTTTTTGATTTTTCCAGTGTTTGGATCTAAAAGAACTTCAATTTTTTGCTTCTGTACCATTAAATCAACATCTTGAACTAGCCAGATGCCGTCGGCGCCGATTTCGCGAACTGACATTTTCATTGTTCCATCGATGAATCCACCCATGTTTAATTTGTAGTTGCACTCATCGCCAACTTTCCAGTTTAAACCTTCAGTAACTACGCCGTCCTGAATCTGCGGTAACTGAGCCGCTAAAATAGACTCAGATACAGAGGTGTGAGCTTGTGATGTGGCAGCAGCAACTACAAGCGCCGCTGATAATAGAAATGACTTAAACATTTTTTCTCCTTGGTTTTGTTATTTTTGTTGTCTAATCACAGCACAATCCGCTTTGAAGACGCAAAATAAAACACGCTAACACGGGTGGTTATCGTGCTAGCCCAAGGTCTAGTAAAAGCTGAAATCTAGTTTTGTTAATTATCCTTAATTATTGTCCGGCGTGACTGCTAACAAGAACCTGCCTTGGCTTACTTCCATTTGCGGG
>JAYTHR010000200.1:0-1427 GCA_043732425.1 Bdellovibrionales bacterium | reverse complement strand
TGAACAGCGAAGCGACGATGAATGAAGAAGATCAAAATTTAATGGATGATTTTGCAAAAACAGTTTTAAAAAAGGAAAATCAATGAAATTTTTTATAGCTTTTTTTAGCAGTGTTGCTTTTTCACTGACTCTTTTAGCTTCCGTCCCAAAGCTTGAAGAAAAAACATTCACGGATCTGATTAAGGCCGCTAAGAATGAGGCTTTAACGATGAATGAGCGCTGGCAGTCGTTGGTGAAAGCTTCGGAAGATGCGACGCCTGAAAAAATTGAAATTATTAAAGGTTTTTCAACCAGTCCGGATTGGTTTATGCGAAATGCGGCTTTGGTTTCTTTAGAAGCCATCGGCTTAGACGAAGCCATTACGCAGGCGAAAATACTTATTCACGACAAGGCTTTAGTGGTCCGATCGGCCGCGGTTTCGACATTATCGAAAAAGCACACGCTTGAGATGAAACGTATCTTTGCCGAGGAGTTAACGAAAAGTTATAATTTTAGCGGACGTCAAAGCTTATGGATTCGTTCGCAAATGATGCAACAAATTTCAAATTCAGCCTCCAGCGAAGATCGGCAATTTATGGCGCGTTATTTATTTGATTCCGATAAAAAAGTCGCGTCTATTTCTGCAGCGGCCTTAGAGAAAATAACCGATGTTCGATTTGAATCAAAAAAGCAAATTGAACAGTGGCAAAGTTACGTCAAAGACAATAAGTGGCTTTAGTCAAAATTAGTTTCTAGTTATTCGCTTTACTGGCTGCCGTATCGGCCGCTTTTTTCAAAGCCTGCGAGATAATAATTTCCCGTTCGATCCGGTAGAATAAAGCTAATTCCTCGAGGCCATCACTTGAAAAAATTTGTTTCTCAGAAATAAAATCTCGAAAAACTTCAATTTTCTTATCAATAGTCACTCGCGTTGATTCTTTGCCGTCAATTTTACCCTTAGCAAAAGTCAGAGTTAATTTATACCGCGCGCTTTTGTACTGAGGCTTAGTTTGGTCGGGCGGAAGCCAGCCATCAACAGCTTTCACGTAATCAGTCTCGATCACTCCGAAATCTTGATTTTCAGACGCAATCGTATACTTAATCGATTGGTGAGCCGCTTTCCAAACCAAATCGTACGGAGCAAAAAATATTTTCTGTTGTGACGCCTTTTGAATAATGCGATCGGCAGAATCGGCGGGCTTTTCGAAAAGAGCACACCCCGATAGTAAAGTAAAAAACAGCGCGATTGAAAATGAAAGCAAAAATTTTCTAAGCACTTTAGAAATCCGTTGAAGCGTGGGTAACATGTGTCGCAGTATCCATTATTTTATCCAAAGGCATAATACTTTGCTGGTTGGTGCTGCCAACATAGTTGATTTCAATTCGCTTTTTTGTCGCGCTGTGATCTAAAGGCCAGTTCGGCAATTGAATTTTTTGATCCCAGCCTA
>JAYTHR010000199.1:0-5070 GCA_043732425.1 Bdellovibrionales bacterium | reverse complement strand
AGCTGATGCGGGACGCTCATCTTCCGGTGAATTGGTTCGGCGGAACTTTTTTGCTACTGGTTGTACTTCACTTTTTTTTAGATGTAAAAAAGACGGTTCATTTCATTCCAGGTTTGGAATTTTTCTTACATCGCATAGCAAGAATTCCTTTGGCAAAATATATTATTTCGTCGGCCGTTTTATTTTTCGTTTTTCTTAATCTGCCAGATTTAGATAAAGCTCACTTTGTAAAATTTGCTGGTTATGGGTTACTCACTTACATAGCCATTCATGCCGTCAGTGAATTTCTAGGCAGCGAAAATGCACGTTGGGTAAAAGGTCTAAGCGCGGGGCTGGGACTTTTTATTTACCTGGAAGTTCTGGACGCGTCGCTCAGTTTCGACGGAGTTATCGGAGCCTTCGCCATTACTCGGCAGTTGCATGAAATGATTATCGGTCTTAGCGTCGGAGCTTTTTTCGTTCGTGGTTTAACGGTCTTTTTAGTAGATCATAAGAAGTTAAAACAATTTAAATTTCTTGAGCACGGAGCTTTCTATTCGTTATTAGCGTTAGCTTTTTTCATGCTGTTTGATTCGTTTTTTCATTTTCCAGAAGTTGTCGTGGGAAGTTCCGGCGCCCTTATTATTTTAGCTTCCTTCTTTTGGTCGATCCACGTAGACCGAAAGGCACGAGCTCGCTAAAATTAAAAGAACCCCAAAAACCTGAAGGCCCAAAAGTTTTTCCCCCAGTATTAGAAAAGAAAACATAAAAGCAAACGGAGCCTCCAAAAGACAAAGTAAACTGGCCGTCGTTGATGTTAGATTTTTCTGAGCCATAATCTGTAATGAAAATGCAATCAGTGTTACGAATCCAGATAGAAAAAGAAGACTTAAAACAGATTTCAAATGAACCGTTTCGGGCCAAATAGGAATGCCTTTAAAATTAATTTCATAAATTAAAAATGGCAAAATAATGATTAATGCCCAAAGGGTTTGATAAACATTAAAGCGAAAGCTACTTTTTACCTTCTGAGATGCGCTGCTGACGAATAAGATATGAAATGTGGATGTAACGGCACAGCCCAACGTTAAAAAATCACCCCAATTAAATTTCAAATCTTGGTACGGATTTAGATTCAGCAGGAGACCCATTCCAATAAAAGCAAATAATCCAAATAACAAATGATAAAGCTTAATTTTCTTTTTAAAAAAAACAAAGCCGGCAAAAGGGATCAGCACCACGTAAAGTGACGTAATGAAACTCGACTTGGTCGCGGTCGTAAAATGCAACCCATGGGTTTGAAAAAGAAGCGATAGGCCTAACGCGCCCCCAGCAAAAAACGACAACTTGATGTCAGAATTTGAACTGTCCTGATTTTTGGACTTATAAAAAAAATGTAACAGTTCACCGAAAATAAAAGCAAAAGTAAAGCGCCAGAAAATCAAAGTCGACGTCGAGAAATCCTCTAAAGCCCAAAGCGCACAAACAAAGGACAGACCCCAAATCGAAGCCGCTAAAATTAATTGAAGAACTGCCTTTTGGTAAAGATTAAATTCCTTATAAGCCGCAATCAATCAAAGGCCTCAGCCCATATTTTTGTTTTTTCCAGTCCGTCGATTTCAAGAAGCTGCTTCTTCACGTCTTTAATCATGGCACCATTGCCGCACAGATAAAAAGTAGTGGGTGTATTTTTGTAATCAAAGTCTTTCAGGCAATCTTGCACGTAGCCTTTTTTGCCATGCCATTTATCCGTGGGGCGACTCAGCACGTACTGATATTCAAAATTCGGCAGCATTTTTTGTAAACGCTGAAGTTCGCTTTCGTAATAAATATCGTGTTCACGGCGAAGTCCAAAAAACATTTTATATTTTAAGTAAGGATACTGGCGCATCTTCGATTCAAGAAAGCTAAAATGTTGCGAAACGCCGCTGCCCGTATTTAAAAAAACAATTTGCTCGGTTGGTGGTTCTTGAAAAAAGACTTTACCGAATGGTCCGGTCATTTTAACGGTTTGCTGTTCTTGCAATTCCCAAATGTACTTGCTGGCAGTACCATTATCGACAAATTTAAAAATTAATTTGAAACCTTTTTTATTCTCATCCGTAGAGGCAATAGAATAGGCGCGTAAAGCTGGTTTCGGTCCTTCGACAGGAACGTGTAACATGGCAAACTGCCCGGCCTTGAAGTTAAAAGATTCGTGACTGGTCAGCTCAAGATATAGTTCACGAATCAGCGGCGTGTGATCAATGATTTTACTCACGCGAAAATCGTAAAGAGTCCTTGATGAAACAGCGGCAGGGGCGGGTGTAGTTGATTGTGACATAGGTTGCTATTCTTTGTAGATTTTACTAATTTGTCAAAGAAATCAGCTCTGGAAACCGCTTAAAGCAGGCTCAGTTCAGAAATCCGACTGAGCCTCTTGTCATTTTTTAACTAGAGCTTATAAATTCATCTGCACATGTTGAATGTAAAGTTTCTTTTTCTATTAAGCTTTTTCTTTTTGCTGGGATGCTCCGAGGGTTCTGGACTAACCACGTCTCAACCATTGGCTCAACCATTGGCTCAACCATTAGCCGAAAGACCGTCAACGGCAGAAGTCATTTCTTCACGCCCGCTTCCACTGGAACAGGATCAGCGCATTAGTTACTGCGAAGTTTTAAGTTCAGATAAAAACTCTTACAGTGGGTTTCGTGATCAAACCCTTTACCCCTTAGCTTCGCTTTCAAAAGTTGTAACTACCGCATGGGCCTTAAAAAAACTGGGTCCTGAATTTACATTCGAAAGCACTTGGTATTTAAAAGTGGTTTCGGCCCAAGAGGGAATTTACGACGCCTATTTAAAAACAAATTTTGATCCCGTTTTTAATATTGATAAGGCACTGTACTCGCTATCGTTACTTCATCAGCAGGGTGTAGTTAAAATCAGAAACTTACTGATCGATGAAACCACGCATGTTTACCTATCTGTTCTAGCACAACCTCATCTTGAGCTTGAAACCGTTCCCGTTAATTTCTCTGAAACTTTGCAAAATCTTGAGCTGATTTTAAATTCCAAAAATTGGGGCGTACAAACCTTAGCCGCTACTGAAAAGTTAAAACATTGGTCTGAGGCTCAGAAAAAAAACTTTGAGCTGCCTGTCATTTTTTCTGTTGATCAAATTACTTTTAAAAGGTCCGAAGATATTAACATGGGTCTTTATGCTAAAAAAATAACGATTCAATCCGCACCGGTCTTAAAATATTTAAAAAATTTAAATGTTTTTTCTAATAATTATGTGGCTGATGCATTGTTTACGTACCTGGGTGGATTGTCTGAGTTTGAAAAGTTTCAATCCAAAGAGCTGCAACTGACCAAGCAGCAGTTGCAGTTCACTACGGGTTCCGGACTGGCTAGCGTCGTCTCGGGGCAAAGGCAGGATAACTTAGGTAGTTGTTTTTCAATGATTAAGGTTTTTTCATACTTAGAACACCAATCTAAAAACAACGGTTTAAATCTAGGACATTTCCTCTACAATCCCGCACAAGATCGCGAGGGTACTTTTGAGTCAAAGATAGTACTTTCGAACCAAGTCGTATTAAAAACAGGAAGACTTTTTGAAAACCCAGCATTTAACCTGGCAGGAATTATCGCGACCGAAAGAGGGCCATTACTGTTTGCATTTTTGGGTCATAACTTTACTGATTCCGAGGCGGATGAAATTCAAAAAGCTAGAGATCTAATATTAACTTCGGCATTAAACTACTATCCGACCGTAGGCGAGTTTCTAACACTGGATGATTTCCAGAATCTACTTTGACCAGCGCGCTCTGACCCTTCGAAGTTTGTCTCAGAATGAACCATTTAAACGGCACCGCATTCGCTACCTTATTAATTCATGAGGTATCTTATGACAAAAATCAAATCAGCACTTTTTTTAGGTTTAAGCTTTATCCTAACTAGCTCCGCAAGTTTTGCGGATGAAAGCGTTGTTCGTATACCTCTGAAAACATTCACGAAACCAGCATTCGACTTAGTGGATTCCTCGGATCGACCGCTGAACACGGCTGATTTGTCGCGGATGTTTCAAAATGGTGAAGACCTGTCGAAGTTAAATCCAACTGAGAACAAATATTGGCAGAACAAAAAATTCAGTGCCACCGACAGTACCTTGTACAAAGAAATGCCTTCTGATTCAGATACCGTAGAATTTGACGACTATTTAGGTGCAAATCGTGACTTGGGAATTTTCAGTGTGTTCGTTAAGCCATCAAATCATCCGAACCAACGTTACGGGCTTACGTTTGGATTACAAATTCATTCCAGCCTGACGAAAGCGGCTCTGCTGCGGAAACTGGGAATTTATCAGGAATCTCCAAAATATTTGCACACGATTAAAATGAAGTTCACGTCTGCAGAGCAAATGAATGATTTTGTGAAAAAGTCATTTTGTGAAAGTGGACCCAGTGAAGTCAATATTGATTGTCTTTCGATAGAGCCTTTCAAGCGAGGCTTTATCACTGATCTTAATGCAGGACAAAAGACACTTGTACTGCACGGCGCTTATTTAGAAAAACTAAATCCCGAATTTCCGGGAATTTTTGATGGTCTGACACCGGCTTCGGTAAATACGCTTCCATATTTTTCTCAGTCGAGGGCCTTTCGTAGTTTAGTTGTCCCCTTTGTAGTGGCCGACGTTGGGGAAAGTTTAAATCGCTTTTCTCCGCAGTCGGTGATGATACGCGGGGGCTGGGCTTACATGAATTTCGTGAACAGTCAGTATTTCGATAACATCACATCTGATGATGACGCGCGCTGGATGATCCGACGCATGGCTGCTCTGACAAATCAAGACTGGGATGAAATTGTTCTGGCGGGCGCTTTTCCATCGCAGCTTCGTGACTTAGTGAAGACCAAATTAATTCACCGTATGAAAAACATGATCGAATCATTCTTTAGTAAAGCGGAACAAGCCGAGTTACTGAAAATTGAAATTCCGCCTTTAAAAATGAATTCGGGTGATGGAGTGGTCGTCGACGGAAAAGTCATGACCCAAGCGATCGAGGGCTACCCCCAGCGATTTTCTCACGGGGATCGACAATCGCCATTTGAATC
>JAYTHR010000198.1:0-1436 GCA_043732425.1 Bdellovibrionales bacterium | reverse complement strand
TATTAGGAAGTGGATTGTCATTTCATAATATGCAAAAGTTTTTTTCTCCGTCGGCGGCGCCCATTTCGCATGAATTCGGAAAATGGCTTCAACAGGCAGTCACAGAAAAAAATCCAAAGATTCGCAATGAAATGTTGATCGATTGGGAAAAAGCACCGGCCGCAAGGCAGGCTCATCCGCAGGAAGATCATTTACTTCCCTTACTGGTTGTTGCCGGAGCTGCGGGTGAAGACTTAGGAGAAACAGCTTTTATAGACCACGTTTACGGAATTGAAATGGCCTCATTCAAGTTTGGGAAATAAAATATGCAACGTAAAATCAAAAATATTTACAAGTCTTTTCAAGATAATATTGCCGATTTGAAAACCGTTCGTCCTATTCCATCGCCTCTGATTGATATGATTGATCCATTTTTATTCCTGAATCATCACGGGCCGCAAGTTTATCCTTCGAACAACCGAGGACTTCCTTTTGGGCCTCACCCGCACCGCGGTTTTCAAACAGTGACTTTTATTCTTGACGGCGACATCACTCACCGAGACAGCGCAGGTCATGACAGTGTTATTGGCCCTGGCGGTGCTCAATGGATGAGTGCGGGAAAGGGTTTGATTCACGAAGAAGTTTCATCTTCTGAATTTAAAAAACAGGGCGGAGCCCTTGAAGTTCTGCAACTTTGGATCAATCTGCCAGCACGATTAAAAATGTCTGAGCCTTATTACAAAGGTTTACAAAAAAACGAATTGCCTGTTTTAGAAAAAGATAATGGGAAAGTAAAAATCCAAGTTTTAGCGGGCCCATGTGAAAAAATTCGCGGTCCCTTTCAGCCGTCGACCGAAATTTCTTTATTCGTTGTTGAAATCCACAGTCAAGGACACTATCAGTTTCAAGTTCCTGCTGGACAAAATATCTTTTTTTACGTTGTCCGCGGAGAAATTGATATTCAGGGGCAAGCGGTTAAAAAAATGAACTTGGTTGAATTTGAAAACGAAGGTGACTTCTTAAGTCTAAAGGGCGCTCCCGACGCCCTAATTCTGATTGGGTTTGCAGAGCCCTTTCGAGAACCCGTTATTTCCCGAGGACCGTTTGTGATGAATACCGAATTGGAAATCAAGCAAGCAATTGACGATTATCAAAGAGGACAATTTTAAAATTAAGCTAAAATTAAGCTAAATTTTATGTTTTCGCGCGTGCATATTGATCGGGCCAAGGAACATCAATTCCTAAACTTTTCGCGGCATGCAGTGGCCAGTAGGGGTCACGCAATAATTCTCGTGCTAGAAAGACCACATCCGCTTTTCCCTGCTTTAAAATATCTTCAGCTTGATGAGCATCAGTAATTATACCGACGGCTCCGGTGGCCATTTCGGCTTTTTTACGAACTTCTTCACTAAAAGGAACTTGGTAACCAGGTCCTATTGCAATTTTCGCGTGAGGTA
>JAYTHR010000197.1:0-1442 GCA_043732425.1 Bdellovibrionales bacterium | reverse complement strand
AGACTCCGTTTCATAAAGAAATTTATGGCAATGTTGATGGCGGAAACTACAAAACTTTTTTTGAATCCCATATCACTTCGGTCGGCTTAGACAGTTGTGGTGGCGGAGCCGCAGTCGCCTGCGTGCAGCCATTTTTTGATCCGAATAAAATGTGGTTAACGAATAATTTTATCAAGTTTAGTCATCCGCAAGTAGCCCGCATGATGGTTGTGTATCATGAAGCTCGCCACTCAGAAACCGATCACGGCAGCTGGGGACACGATTCATGCCCAAGTCCTTTTCTGGACGCAAACGGAAAAGATATGCAGAGCATTTGGACGGGCGCCAAGCTAGAAGGTCAAGCGGCGTGTGATTCGACGTATCTGGGATCTTATGGTTCATCAACAGTGATGCTAAAAAATATTAGCAAGTTTTGTTCTAACTGCAGTGATAAAGTAAAAATGGATGCAAACATCTATGCGACGGATCAGTTGGGTCGAATCGATCGCCCCGAAGTTAAAAAGGCTATGCTAGCAGATTTTGAAACCAAGTAAGAATTTTTCCTTAGTTACGATGATTGCCGGAGCTCTGCTGATCGCAGGGCTCTTTTTCGTTTTAAAATCCGCGGACTCTGTAAGCTCTTTTTCCAATTCGACGTCTAATTTAGCCAAACCAAGCCAGATGAATTTTAGCGCGAGCAACCAATTGCAAAACCAACTGCAAACTGTCCAGCAGCCATCTCCGGCTTCGCTGAACGAATCTGTAAAGGAAGGAAAAGCCGAAATTTTTGAAGCCGTCCGAAAGCTTCAAGGAGAAGACAAGGCCAAGTGGTTCGTTTTTGAAAGTATTTTTAATTCTAAAAATGATAACGACCCGCGCTTAGATAGCGAGCTTAAAAAACTGAGTGTTCCGCTGCATGAAGCTCTGTATGAAAAATATGATTCGCTTCAGCCCGAAAATCACAGCGGTAAAGCACTGATTGCCTACTTAATTGCGCGCGACTTGACGACCACCAGCGATACGCAGTTTCTTAAAAAAGTTTTTCAAGAAAGCCCGTGTCTAAGTTTACAAGATTGCAACAGCCGAGCTTCCGAAAACTCACACCACTCTGGAGTTGAACAGACAACTTTGATTATTGTGCAATTAAATGTGCTTTACAGCCTGGAGCAAAAGATATTAGCGAACCCACGAATATTAGAAGATAGCGCCCAGCGAAGTCGAATGATACAGATCTTGATGGAGGCCGAAAATTTTCCCGTAGCGGCAGTTCATGAAAAGGCGCGCGCTATCAGAACGCAGTTCCACTTATAAAATTTACTCAGATAAAGTCGATGAGATTGCGGCGCCCCGTTGCAGGAAGTGATGAACTGGGCATTTCTCAGCGATCGCAAAAAGAGAATTTTTCTGCTCCACCGTCAGGTGATCGCCAATCAATTTGATCTCGCGATGAATTTTATTTTCAG
>JAYTHR010000196.1:0-5109 GCA_043732425.1 Bdellovibrionales bacterium | reverse complement strand
AATTTTAAAACGGGAACGAATACATCCCCTTTGCTAATCTCAAAATGAATATTTTTTTCTTGTTTTTGAGCCAGATCGGCAACAATCTTCTTGTACTTATCGAAACTATCTCTCAACTTATCGGACAAAAAGGTTTTTACAAAATACTGCTCTTCACGCGTTTTGATCGAATTCCCGATATAAGTTTTTTCATTGCTCATGGTCACGAAGTTCATATTGCCATCGGCCCACTCGGGAGCAACAACCGTATACACATCCTCGCTCAGCCGATTGTTTTTCTTAATATTCTGAAGCACTTTTTGAATTTTTTTAAAGGATTCTAATGGTTCTAGATTTTTATCCTGGTTAAGAAGCGCTTGTTCTACTTTTTGATAATCTTCAGCGTGAATCATCAAAACGCCAGTATTCGCAATAAGTTCTAATTTTTGACCCAGCATTGTCTCAACATTCGCAAATATAGACAAGTAGGTAAGTACACCCGAAAGTAGAAAGCAAGTTGTGACAACGCCAATAAGCAAAAAGCTAATCTTTTTACTGATAGCCATGTTTGAAAAAATACTTATCCTGCCGTATTTAAAATCCTTTAAGCGTCTGTTTAGAATCTCTAAAAAAGTGAGTTTCTTTTCATACCTGAAAAAAACCAGACTAGCCTTTTAGACTAAGGCCCAGGAGGGCGCCGAGCTATGACATGAGCCAACGCTTTTTGATAAGAAAATAAGAAAGTCCAGAAAAAGTGACCCCTAAAAAGAATAAGTAAGCCCAAGAATAAATCAGGCTCGTAGAGACCCCGTTTTCAAAGATGACGACCTGAAGTGGTTGATAAAACTGATTCGAAGGAACAAAAGCTAAAATGCCACTTAGTTTTTTCGAAAAATCAGACAGCGCAACAGGAACAAGTAAAGGTAAATAAAACACAATACCTAAAGTTCTAGCGCTGGCTTGATTGCGGCAAAGAAACCCTAGAAATAGGCCAAAGGCACTGAAGCAAAAACTGGCCACAAAAATAAAGGCCACGTAAGCAAAAATATTTACGGGAACAACCTGATTTAAAATTTGCAGAAGTAGCACAGCTACAACGGAAAGTGATATTCCTAAGATGATTTTCCCTAACACCCACTGAATTTCGTGAATAGGAGTTTGCAGCAGCGCCAGTAACAATTTCTTTTCTTTTTCTTCTGCGACCTGAGCCGGAAGAATAATAAAACCCACAAGAAGAACCACCATCAAAATCCATGTTGGCAAAGTCTGTTTCTGAATATTTCCTTCACGTAAAGATTTGACCTCGGCGATCCAGATCACATTATTTTTCTCTGCCGCATTCTGCATGTCTGAGAATAATCGTGAAAGCGCCAAAGTTTGCGGGGCTTCTTTTTTTAAAACTACAAGAACCAGCTGATCAGCTTTTTGTTCACTTGGCTCTAGAACGGCATAAACCTGATGTTCCTTCAAAGCCAATCGGCCTTCTTCCACAGTGTTGACCCAGACGATTTCGATATTTTTTTCAACAGACTGCAGTGCCTGCATCAACTTAGGCGCGTAGCTGATCTGATGACTAAGACCAATTCTAAATTTGCTGAGTTCAGAATTATTTCTATCTAGCAATTGAAAGATCACAAAAATAAAAATTGGAATAAAAAAAACGAGGAAGAAACTTTTATTTCTGAGGGAACAAGCAAAATCATTAAGCGCTAATATGAAAATATTTCTCATGTTCAGATGTAAAGATCTTTGTAGGCGGCAGATTCAAAATATTCTGCTGGCGTACCATCGAACACCAGCAGCCCGTTGTGTAGAACTAAAATGCGGGTTGCCAGATTTTTGATTTCCTCTAAATGATGCGTGGTAAATAAAATTGTTTTCCCGGCGTAATGCAAAGTTCTTAACATCCGGTAAACATCTTTCGTCATTTCATAGTCTAAACCCGACGTGGGTTCATCAAAAAGCAGGACCGCAGGATCGGCAATCAAGGTGCGCCCGATATTGACTCGTTGTCTTAAACCCTTCGAAAGCACACGAACCTTATTTTTCCGGAACGACTGTAAATTGAATTCTTGCAGAATTTCTTCGACGCGCGCCTGAGGAATTTTGAAAAGATTCGCGTAAAGTTTTAAGTTATATTCGACAGAAAAAAATTCAAAAAGATTGGGGACCTCAGCGACGAATCCTACTTTTTTAACAATTAGTTTTCTGTTTGTAAGTTTGATTCCGTCGATCATGACCTGACCTGTATCAGGCAATATCCAACTGGCCAGCATTTTTAACAGCGTCGACTTTCCCGCACCGTTATGCCCGACAATCGCGACCATTTCACCTTGGGATACATCGAAATTTAAAGGAGATAAGCCTTTTTTAGGGCCATAAAGCTTGCTCAAATTTCGAATCTGAATGTGCATTATAGCCTCGAAGGCGGTTATACTAACTTAACGATAAGTACAACAAGTAGAATAACTAGCAAAAGCTCAACCATAATTGACTCCTATGTATCAGACAAATCTACCGAAAAGTCTGCAGATTAACAAGATCCTTTAATGAGTTGAGTTTTCCCAACATTAGAGTCCAAATCTTTACTTAAGTAAATTATTAAGAATAAAACGTACACCCATTTTGAAAGCTCACTTCTTATTAGCTCAGTCGTGAGTCCTTCGGTTAGCTCTGGTACTTTTTTTTCCAGATCAGACCATCCAAAATATAATGGGTGAACTGCGGGCAAATCAAAATAGCCAATACGGCCGCTTTCAGAGCCGAACCCTCGATCAACGCCGGCAGAAAATAGAAACTTTCAAAAAAATGGACATGTTCGCGCCAAATTAGCCCATTCCATAAAGCCTCCTCGAAAAAAGCGGCTAGCAATAAAATGGGAATAAAAAATTCGAGGCGACTATAAAGACTATTGTTCTTTTTTTCATGAGCCCACACTAAGGCCATATACGGAATTCCATGCGATAAAATATTTGCGACGGTAAAAATAAAATCGGAATTGAAAATAACGATTGGAAAAAACCAGCTCACGAATGTCGAAACCAAAATAAGCACTGCGGGCGTCGCTATTTTTTTTCTAGATAAATTGTAAATATTGAAAATCAATGCCAATACAAGGAGTACTATCTATTTTTTGTAAGTTATCTTACTTAAGCAATATTTTCCTATTTCCTCAAGTTATGCAGCATGCAGACTCTCCGTAAAAAGTGATTTTAAGGCATTTCAAAGCGGTACCTACAACCAGCGCGCATGAATCGCACTTAATTTACGACGTAAATATGAACCTATTCCTTCGGCGAATCCATTTGAATTTTTAATAAAATAGGGTCATTAGGAAAATTTAGTAGAGCTTCTTTATTTAAAAAAATACTTAATTCTTTATATTTTTGTTGCGCTTGCAATGACCCAGCTGCGCCCCGGTAACTTCGCAAGGTGTTATCTGCCATCGCGATACGAAAGTAACTTTCAGCTTTATCGTACTCTTTTTTATCAAGGCAAACTGCTCCGATATTTCTATGCGCTGTCAGCCATGGAATACTATTTTTTGAAGATACCGAAACTGTTTTCTCAAAAGCTTTTAGTGCTTCGTTGAGCTGTCCTTTTTCAAGAAGTGCCAAGCCTAGGTTATTATTTAAATAAAATGATTCTGGATCGATTTGAACTTCATTTTGATAAAGTGAAAGGTTACTGCGCCAATCCAAAGAACGCGAGTAAGATCTAACAGCTAACAGAGTACTGCTAATAAATACTAAACAAATGAAAGCTTTTTTAAATTTCTGATTGAGTTCGTTAGATAAAAACTTAAATATTAGCCCCAGAAATCCGACGATCGAAAAATAGAACCATCTGTCTGAAACAGTCCCATCTAACGGTATAATTTGACTATGCATCCCCCACCCGGCTGCAAATACCAAAGCAAAAAATAAGAAAATGCGGTCCCGGGTTTTAAAATAATAAACAAAAATACCCACAATAATGGTTAAAGCCTCGAATAACGGGATCCAAAAATCTAAAAGAGTCATTTCACGAACAACCCAATCTTGAGTTAATGAAATAGCCCCTGGATAAAAAAATAAATGAATGTAGTGAATCAGAACTTTAGGCATCGTCATCAGCCTAGTAGTTATATCCGCGCGACTTAATTGCGTCGTATCGGAATGAAGGGAGGTAAGATCTGCAATTCCCAACCTTAGAAAAAGATAGACTCCGATGGCAGCAGCGACTGCACTGAGTAATTGGAAGATATGAGACCTTTTAAATAAAATGCAATAGACTAAAGCCATGAAAGCATAAAGGACTCCACTCTCCTTACACAAAAGGCTGCAAAGCAAAAGAAGCCCAACCCAAAAACAGCTAGAATTCTTCTGTAAGTCGACAAATACCAATAAAGCGAAAAGTCCAAAAAAAGTGTAAAGCGGCTCTTGCAGGTCGGCAATAAACAGCACGGCCTCGGAGTTAATAGGATGAACTAAAAAAATAAGTCCTGCCAAGATAGCGTATATTTTTAAATCCTTAGGAAATAAATGATAAAAAAGTTTAAAAATAAGTACTGCCTTTATTGAGTGAAGCAATAGTTGGAACAAATGAAATGGAAAAGTCCCACCATTTTTTAAATTCCAAAGAACGCTGTAACAAATCATCATAATCGGCTTATAATATATTCCACCAATAGATTTTCCAGTTCCGCCTTGATCCATGGTAGAAGTACTAAAGTTACGATACCAATTAGACAAATCGTGGATGATTTGGTTATTCACAATTTGTTGAACGTCATCTAGGAAATAACCATGATTTAATGAGCTCGCATAGATCAATAGAGCTAACCCAAAGTATAATAAAAAAATGAGTTCTCTATTTTTGAAGTTTGAAAAGTTGAACATTTAACGAAATGATATCAATAAAGTAGCTTTAGTCATTTCATATGAAAATAGTCTAGTTTATTTATTTGGTTTTTTACTAAAAATAATTTTTTCGAATTTTCGAATAGAGTCCGAAAATTAGATTTAATAACTGTATTTGTGGAGATAAAGAATATGAACAAAAAAAGCTCTGAAAAACGGTTGCATGTAACGATACCAAAATCTCAATCGAGCCGCTGAGCTGCTTAAAAACGAAGAGCCAAAAGAGCCA
>JAYTHR010000195.1:0-1445 GCA_043732425.1 Bdellovibrionales bacterium | reverse complement strand
GGCAATCAAACTGAAATTCTTCCCGGAATTTCATTACAAATTTCTAATGGTCATACCGAAGCCCACCAGGTTGTTGTGATTCAAGA
Organism: Bdellovibrionales bacterium; assembly: GCA_043732425.1. Lineage (GTDB taxonomy): Bacteria > Bdellovibrionota > Bdellovibrionia > Bdellovibrionales > Bdellovibrionaceae > Pseudobdellovibrio. The sequence continues at coordinate 1,359 of JAYTHR010000195.1, read as the reverse complement.
TGCAACAACAGCTTTATTTTATTGCGGGGACGTCGTGCCGACAAGTTCGCACGTGCGCTTAGCGTGGGTCATGGGTTATGACTTACAACCGATGGTACTGATCGAGGAAAAGAAATCTTTGCTGGAACAGGCTTTACAGAAAAAAACGTACTTGTATTTTGAACATGATCCTTACTGCGACGCTGCTTTAATCGAAAGAAATCAAGCCGACTTCGCAGTTAAAGAAAGATTTTTACTGTGATCAGAAAGTTTTTTTCGGGCGTTCTTTCTGAATATGCAGAAATACGTTTCGCAGCTGCAAGTCTTGCGTATTCGACTTTGCTTTCGATCATTCCTTTTTTAATTGTGGTGTTAGCGATTTTCCAATCCGGAGTCGGCCTTGAACAGTTCTACCCGAAAATCGAAGCGCTTTTTACCACGTATTTAAAAGAAGCTACCGGAACCGTTGCGGTCGATTATTTAAAAAATGCTTTAGCTAATGTTCACCCCAAAGCCCTCGGGGGCACGGGATTACTATTACTTTTATTTACGTCGATCAGTCTCATTCGCAGTATCGATATGGCTTTTCATAAAATCTGGAATGTGAAAATGAGTAAGCCGCTCTACACGCGCATTTGGTTTTACTGGCTGGTTTTACTTTCGGCTCCGCTGGGATTAGCTTTGCTTGTTGGTCTGCGATCGATTCACTACTTCGATCAGCTGAGCACCCAGATGGAAGGACAGTTTTTTATTTCTTTGTGGACGGCAATTTCGCTCTGGCTTCTTTACACTTTTATTCCGCACATCAAAGTGAAATTACTAGCTTCTGTTCCTGCCGCGATCTTGGCCAGTATCGCCTTGAACTTAGTGCAAGAAGGATTTATCTGGGCCGCCGGAACGGTGTTCAGAAAAAATAAAATTTACGGATCCTTAGCTTCGTTTCCCATTTTCTTACTTTGGCTTTTAGTCGTCTGGTCCGTCATTCTGTTTGGCGTGTCTCTATGCTCTATTTTGCAGCAAAAAGTTCTGAAAAGGCCTTAACAAAAACATTTGTCTTTGCTAGTTTGATTTCACAAGTTAATTCATTAAAAAGAAATGGTTCCGTAGCTCAGTTGGATAGAGCATCTCCCTTCTAAGGAGAGGGTCGTACGTTCAAGTCGTACCGGAGCCACCATTATTACGAGCGGCTATATTGAATTCGCTTGTTTTTTGGGATAGTAAACTCCGATTTTTGAGATAAATATTTACCATCACCATAGCTCTAATTCAGCCTTACTTTAATGATAAGGGAAAGCTATGGATTCCAAGTATGAAAATAAAGAAAATGAATTCAACTGCTGGTATTTAATCTCTGAAGTTAATCGCATACGCATTAGACGC
>JAYTHR010000194.1:0-1446 GCA_043732425.1 Bdellovibrionales bacterium | reverse complement strand
CGGAGCTCGCTCTTCGTTGAACGCGAATTCGCGAAATTCTTGATCCAGTGCTAAAGTATAAGCGTTGGGCTTCGGCAACTGGCGTGTCAGATTCAGTTGAGGGCGACGGTAATCATCCATCGCTAGGATTCTCGACACAAAAAGGCCCGGCTTTTAAATGCGTGCTGGTTAGCTTTTGTTCGCCGATGAATGGCTTTCTACGAACCGGACACGGCTCTACCGGACAAAAAACGCAGTATTTTCTTTGACAAGGATCGATGTGAAAAGCAAATTCTCCATCGAACTCGTAAGCCGCAACGACCGCTTTTTCAAAACCACCGGATAGTTCGTGGACGCGGTCAATTGTCCAGAATTCCGGGACCACCATATGGGCATCGATGTGGTGAAAATTTCCAGAACGAATCATTCTGACATGGTGAATATCAATAACACCCATCACTTTGTTTTTTTGAATAACTTCCGATAATTTTTCCAGAAGCTGATCGTCCGCTTCGTCCATTAATGCTCCGGAATTTAAGCGCATAATTTTATAAGCTTCGAACAGCAGCCAAATTCCGATTATGATACTTAAGGCGGAATCAATCCAAGTTTGCCCGGTAAAATAAATAACAACTAATCCAAGCATCACGGCCGCGGTGGTCACCACATCTGCTAACAGGTGCTTTCCACTAGCTTTCAAAGCTTCTGAATTTTCGTGTTTACCAATGTAGACTAAGTAAAAACCAGTCAGCAGATTAATCGCCGTCGCGATCAATGAATAATAAAGACCTGTTTCAATATTTTCTACTTTGTAGCCGGTAAAGATGGACTGAATAGCCGTGAAAATAATTGTTAAGCCCGCGAAGAAAATAAGACCGCCCTCGAAGGCCGCCGAAAAATGCTCTGCTTTTCCGTGGCCGTACGGGTGGTTTTCGTCTGCGGGTTCGGCAGCTAGACGAACGGCAAATAATGCGGCGAATGAAGTTACCACATTTGCAACTGTTTCTAGAGCATCTGATAAAACAGCTGAAGAATTTGTTGCGTAGTAGGCTTTTAATTTCCAGATTAAGACGACGATGCTGACAATGACAGATAAAATAGCGGCAGATTGTCTTTTTTTATCTGAAGGCATATTTATTTTATGTCATAACTTAATTAAGCTGTCTTTCTTTTTCTATCAAAAATTTCAATCACTGCAGAATGCTCCACTTTGTGGTGGCGATCAATTTGCGGCTGATACGCAAAAACTTGGTTTCGACCACGTCGCTTCGCCTCGTACAAAGCCATATCGGCCTGACGCACAAGTTCTTTGGGTGGTAGCAAATCTCCGGTAACAGATGATGTTGCAAAACCCGTTGAAATTGTTAATTTTATTGAATCTTTTCCTTGCGAAAATGTAGCTTGCTCAATGCGAGCGCGAAGCCGCTCGCAGAATTGCTCAACTCCCGCTAACGGAGTTTCTGATAA
>JAYTHR010000193.1:0-15496 GCA_043732425.1 Bdellovibrionales bacterium | reverse complement strand
CTCGCTGCAAAGAATTTTTCAATTGCGTCGCGTAGCCTGAAAATTCTTGTCCGAGTGACAAGGGCGTTGCATCCATCAAATGCGTGCGACCAATTTTCACGATATCTTTAAATTCCACCGATTTTTTTTCTAATGACTGATGTAATTTCGAAAGCATTGGAACCAAGCGGTTGTAGATTTGATCGGCAACCGCGATATGCATCGCTGTGGGAAAAGTATCGTTTGAACTTTGCCCCTTGTTCACATCATCGTTCGGATGAATGTCTTTCGATGGTAGTGTTAAGTTCATCATCGTCATTGCGCGGTTGGCGATGACTTCATTAGTATTCATATTTGTTTGTGTTCCAGATCCTGTTTGCCAAACAACTAAAGGAAAATGCGCATCAAGTTTTCCTTGGATCACTTCATCAGCTGCTTTCACAATAAATTCTGTTTTTTTCGCGTCTAAAAGACCTAACTGAGAATTTGTTAAAGCCGCACACTTTTTTAAGATACCTAGGGCGCGAATCATTTCTCGCGGGAAGCGGTCTCCGCCAATTTTAAAATTCTGAATCGAGCGCTGTGTTTGAGCTCCCCACAATGCGGACATAGGAACTTGCACATCGCCCATGGTGTCCTTTTCGACACGAAAAGCAGTATCTTGGTCGACACGAAAGTTTGTGTCCTTTTCAATACGAAAATTTTCAGACATTTTTTATATCCTTCTACTTTTTTGACCTACGTACGACTTGACCCACCGACGCCTGGTCCGTGGGATAGATAAGTAATTCTTGAATGTTAACATGTGATGGCCTCTGTAAACACCATAAAATAGTTTCCGAAATATCGCTGGCCTTTAGCGGCGTCATGTCATTGTACACAGCATCGGCTTTTTGCTGATTTCCTAAGCGAACTTTGGAAAAATCAGTCTGTACCATCCCGGGCTCGACGTTGGTCACGCGAACCGAAGTTCCTTTAAGATCCATGCGAAGTCCTTCTGAGATCGCGCGCACCGCGAATTTCGAGGCGCAGTAAACAGCTCCGCCTTCGTAGACTAAGCGCCCCGCGACGCTACCAACGTTCACAATGTGGCCTTGATTTTTAATAATCGAAGACATCACGGCACGAGTTAAATGAAGAAGTCCGCGCACATTCGTATCTAACATTGCATCCCAATCGGCAGGGTCAGAATTTTGAAAAAGATCGGTGCCTTTTGCAAGTCCGGCGTTATTAATTAAAATTGAAATCTTTCCCAGAATTTTTTTATTCGTTTTAGCGAACATTTGAATTTGTTGGGTGTCTTGAATATCTAATTTAAATATTTCTACCGACGGAGCTCCAAGTTGAAGACATTTCTTCTGGATGGCTTTTAAGCGATCCAGGCGCCTGGCGACTAAAACCAAATTCGCTTTGTTTTTTGCTAAATCGTAGGAGACCGCTTCCCCGATTCCCGCCGAGGCTCCGGTAATTAAAACAGTATTTTTTTTCATAGCGAAAAGTATACCAGTGAAAGGCTTTCTCAACAACTTCGAACTCAAAAAGTTAAGCCGCATTTTCGTTGACTATTGGGCCTCATTTTTTGATTATGCGCTGTATGAAATCTCAGCAAAAAAAATACTGGCTTATGAAATCAGAGCCCGAAGTTTATTCGATCGATCATCTTAAAAAACATAAAACCACGTGGTGGGAAGGTGTTCGTAATTATCAAGCTCGAAATTTTATGACGACAGACATGCAACCCGGGGATGCTGTTTTATTTTATCATTCCAACGCGGAACCCTCCGGAATTGCTGGGCTTGCCGTCGTGTCCCAGCCCGCCAAAGCAGACCCAACCCAATTTGATAAAAAATCAGAATACTTCGATCCGAAAGCGACTGTCATCAAACCAAATTGGTTTTGCGTCGAGGTCGAGTTTCAATCGAAATTTAAAAATTTTATTTCTTTAGAACAACTGAAAACAGATAAAAACTGTAGCGACTTATTAGTGATTAAACGAGGCCAGCGCCTGTCGATTCAGCCGGTCGCTGAAAAAGATTATTTATATCTTTCGAAGCTTGGACACTAATTGGAAATTCCGTCGCAGCCCCGCCTATTCTTAGCTCCAATGGAAGGTGTAACGGACTGGGTGATGCGAGATTTGTTAACTTCGATTGGCGGAATTGATCACTGCGTGACCGAATTTTTACGCGTTACGAGCCGCCTTCACCCCTACTCTGTTTTTGAAAAGAACTGCCCAGAACTGAAAACAAATTCAAGAACCCGCGCCGGAGTTCCCGTTTACGTGCAGCTTCTTGGCGGGCAAGCGGGTCCCATGGCCGAAAACGCCCAGCGCGCGGCCGAAATGGGAGCCTTAGGAATTGATCTGAACTTCGGCTGCCCAGCAAAAACGGTGAACCGTCACGATGGCGGAGCTTCGCTTTTAAAATCCACCGAGCGACTTTATGAAATTGTGAAAACCGTGCGCTCGGCAGTTCCTGAAAATATTCCGGTCACCGCGAAAATTCGTTTAGGTTTCGATAACCCGACGGCCTGTTTAGAAAACGCCAAAGCCATCGAAGAGGCCGGTGCCGCCTGGCTTACAGTGCATTGCCGCACAAAAACCGACGGCTACAAACCCCCCGCTTTCTGGGAATGGATCCCCAAAATAAAAGAAAAAACAAAAATTCGCCTGATCACCAACGGAGAAATATGGAATACCCAGGATTTTCAAAACTGCCACCAAATTGCTAACACCACCGACTACATGATCGGACGCGGCGCCATCCGCGACCCCCAAATCTTCGCCAAAATCAAAAAGGTACCTGCTCACTTATCTGGATGTCCTGCGTCGGAAAAGGTGGATGGGCGGCTGATTCTTAATTTTTTTGCGGCTTCGGTTGTTTATGTGAATGACCACTTCGCTGTGGCGCGCACCAAAGGATGGCTGAAGCAGTTAAGTTTTGTGCAGCCTCATATTAAAGAAATGTTCGATGATCTGAAGGTGATTAAAAAACCCAGTGAATTTAAATCACGGCTCGAGTATTATTTTGCTTAAGGCGTATCTGCCGGAGGTCCTATGAATCAAACTGCAACTATTAAAATGTATAAAAAAAATCCTTGCCCTTATTGCGACCGTGCAAAAAGTCTTCTTGATGAAAAAGGTTTGAAATACGAAGTTGTCGATCTAACAAATAACATGGCAGAGCTTGAGGCTTTGAAAGCGAAGACGGGATGGAAAACCGTTCCCATGATTTTTATTAACAATGAACTCATTGGTGGGTACACCGATTTGAAAAATCTGGATGAAGAAGGAAAACTGGATACTTTAGTTACGGCTTAAATATTTTGATTACAGCTGGGAGCCACTCTGCTCTCTGATTTCGGTTCGGAGTAAGATTACGAATCATTACGCGCAGACGTCGTAAATAAAATAGCTATTTCACTTCTTCTTCTATTTTTATTTTTGGACGCGTCAAAAAAGATTCGTACATCGCGTAGCAGAAGACGGCCGAAACTAACAATCCGAATATAATAAAGCCGACAACAAATTTCGAGCCCTTCATTTTGAATGGCTTTTGAATGACAGCACTATCTTGATTTAAATTTTGATTCGCCTTTTGATTCATATTTTGATTCACATTCTGATTCGGATCTTGGCTCATTCTTTTTCCTTTACTGACGAAGTTCTGTTTTTGGGGTCATTCTTAATTCCGCATTAAAAAATTCCTGCACATTTTCTCGAAGCTCGGTTAAACTCTTGGCCACGCTGACGGCTGACATAAGAGCGTGGCCAAATTCGAGCCACACATGAGTGATGCGAACATAGTACGAGATCTTTCGTAGCGTTAAACTTTCTGAAGCTCCGGCCACCGTCATAAAATAATGTTCGCAGTAATCGATATATTTCATAAGGGCTCGCCCGTACTCGGCTCCTTCTTCTTCCATCGACTGGGGCGCCTTTCGCTGCGAAAAAGCTTCGGGATTTTCGAAACCTAGTTTTTCACCCAGTTGCCACATCATCCAGGGTTTGGCGGCCAAGGCCCGACCCGCCATAACCTTATCGCAACCCGTCTGCTGCAACATTTCTATGACGTCGTCCACCGTTTGAATGTCGCCGTTACCAATGATTGGAACTTTGCAGTTTTTTTTCAGTTCCGTAATTTGGGACCAGTCCGATTGACCCCGCCTTTTTTGCGCGGCCGTTCGCGGATGCAGAGTAATCCAATCGGCACCAGCGTCCACAAGGGTCGCAACGAACTTAATAAGCTCTGGAACCGTTTGCGAACTGCCAACAGCGCGAAGCTTCACCGATACCGGCACCGTGGAGATTTTTTTCGTGATGGCCACGACGCGGGCGGCGTAATCAACGTCTCCCATTAACGAGACTCCGTAATTATGCTTCAAGGCTTTTTGCACGGGGCAGCCCATGTTGATATCAATACCTGCGGCACCCCATTCGTGAATTAATCTTTCGACAGATTTTTGGATGGGTACTTCTTCATTTCCTAAAATCTGCGGCACTAAATAATTTTCTAGATCATCGCGCAATGTTTCGGGTGTGGTCTTTAGATTTTCTCCGGGAACGCGCCTAGAATTAAGCATTTCAGTCGGCCAGTGCGTTGATGCATTACGTGGCATATAATCCAAGATAAGGAGGCGTAAAGCCACATGGCTAAGCCCAACCATCGGAGCCAAAGTCAGCGGAAAATTTAAATCCGTAATATTTCGCATGAAATCCTTTTACACTTTCTTTTACCCTTTATTTTCTAATAATAAAAGTGTTGAATACTTTATGCCTATTCATTCCAAAACAATCGGTATTCTCGGTGGTGGTCAATTAGCTCGTATGCTGGCGATGAAAGCGAAGCAAATGGGTTTGGCCGTTTCGATTTTATCCGAGCACTCTGACGATCCCGCCGTCAGCGTGGCCTCGACTTGGATTCAGGGCAGTGTTAAATCCACGGCGGATCTTCAGCGCCTGATGAGTTCGGTCGATATCGTCACTTTTGAAAGCGAGCTTATCTCTGCCGCCTTACTGAAGACCACTCTCGGAAATTTGAGTAAAAATAAAATTCAGCCCGAGCTAAATATATTATCGCGTATGCAAGATCGCCTGCTGCAAAAAGAATGGCTGTATGATTTTGGACTTCCCACGTTAGATTACGTGAAGGTCAGTTCAAAAGATGATCTCGAGCTAGCTTTTAAAGCCTTCAACGGACACATGGTTTGTAAACGCCGTTTCGGCGGCTATGACGGTTACGGCACTTATATTATTTCAAGTAAAATACAGTTGTTAGAATTTAAAGTGCGCTTCAAAGGACAAGAGAACCAATTCATCGCCGAAAGATTTGTAGCTTTCAAATCCGAAAGATCATTGATTTTTGCGCGAAATAAAATTGGAGAATTAATTCACTTTCCCATGGTGCAATCGGTGCAAACGAATAACCAGTGCGATTACGTGGTGGGCCCATCCGCGCATTCAAAGCAAGCTAAGTTGATTGCTAAGATCAATCAATTTTTAAATGGTATTAATTATGTGGGCGTGATTGCTTTTGAATTATTTGATATCGGCGCAAAACTTTTTATCAACGAAATTGCGCCGCGGGTGCACAACACGGGGCATTTTTCTCAGGATGCTTTAAACGTCGATCAGTTCGAACTTCATTTACGTTGTATTTTAGGAATTAGCTTACCGCCGGTGCGATTAAAACAACCGGCCTTTGTGATGGTCAATCTGATCGGAGCCACCACGCATGTTCCCGTCATTCGCGCGATGCCGACGGGATCGATGCACTGGTATGACAAAACTGAAAATCGTCCACGCCGTAAAATGGGTCATATCAATTACATCGGTAAGAATAAAAAAGCCTTACTTCGCAAGGCACTGCTCGAAAGAAAAGGGATTGCTTTGTGAGCTCATCCGTAAAACCAACAGTAAAACCATCTGGGAAATCACCGCGGGAAAAAGCCATGAAAAAATCAATTCGTAAACCTAGCGTGGCCATTATTATGGGAAGTAAAACAGATTTAAAAATAATGGGTCTGGCTGCAAAAGCCTTGAAAGAATTTCAAGTTTCCTATTTGATTCAGATTGTATCGGCTCACCGCACACCCGAAGAAATGTTTTCTTTTGCAACATCAGCGCAGGAAAAAGGAATATCCGTTATTATTGCCGGCGCCGGTGGAGCCGCCCATCTACCCGGAATGGTGGCTAGCTTAACAAGCCTGCCCGTTATTGGTGTTCCTGTCACGGTGGGCGGGCTGAAAGGATTAGACGCCCTGTTATCCATAGCCCAGATGCCAAAAGGGGTTCCGGTCGCCACCGTAGCTGTTGATAACGCGTACAACGCGGGACTGTTGGCTATTCGTATCTTAAGTCTTCAGGATGAAATGCTGATGAAAAAAATGACCGCATATCGAAAGCAGCAAAAGTTAAAAGTGAAAAAAATGAATCTTTCACTTGATAATTCACTTACTAAATGAAGCCAAGAAAACTTAAGCTAAAATAATATTTGAGATCACGAGTAAGATTAAAAAAGAACTCAGAATAATGTTTGTTTTTGTCAGGACTCGCATAAACACCTTTCGTTTTGGGTGGAAGCTTTAAAAGTAAAATACTTTGTCAGTAGCAATACAGTTCATAACACAGTTACGTGCAAACTCTTGGATTTATGTCGGACAAAATAACTTTTCATGACTTTTCCATAGAATTTTTCCGTCATCAGGAACATTCTACTGTTCATAGTTTTGACACTGTTGGAAATAACGCTGATCTTCTGGAAATACTCGCTGAATTCGTTTAAACTTTAGCCATGAAAATAGCTATGAAAAACCCTGTGTTAACACGAAACATATTTATTTTATTGGTCTTTTCAGCATTGGCCCTAACCAGCCTAACCGCTTGCAATTTATCGAAAACGACCGACGCCCTTTTGAAAACTCAATCCACCTCTACTAATTTAACTTACAACCTTACGGAAAATGGCTGTTCAACGGGTGAACATACTTTTTATTCCAACGAGCAACTTTGTGATGGTTTAAAAAATGATTCTTTGAATAATTACTGCGCGCTCTCGTTACGTCATTTAAGGTTTCAGACGGACTGCGCGGGCCGCGGGACTTGGTAATTTCACTAATTCAAAAAGAATAAGGGCCGATACAATATCCGCAATGATTTGGTTACGAAAAAAAGGTAATCCCATGATGTAAGACTCCATCAAGCCGCTGGCCGTTTGCGGGTAAAAAAGACTACCGTACCAAACTGAAAAATTAGTTATTAAAAAAAACAAAATGGCTCCCGTTAATGACGAGAAGAAAACATTTCGGCGCGGCGACTGGGGTGTTAGCAAAAAGCCCAGACCAACGATCAAAGCGTAGGAAAAATAAACTGACACCATCTGATCATGAAATCCCAAAACCATATCCGAGATAAAAAGACCTGTAAACACCACTATAAGCGCGTAAGACTTTTTTGAAAAAAAAGCTCCCGCAACTAAGGCGACTCCGCCGACCGCGGTTAAATTCCAAATATGCGAAGTTAATCGCGAAAAAATAAGTAGGGCCACAAGAAGTAAGCCCGTTAAGATTTCATTTTTATACTGACTGAGCTGAGTTTTTTGTTTCATTTCTGGCACCTTACTTTTCAACACGACGATCTACAAGATCTTTTACCACGCCAGGGTCCGCTAAGGTTGAAATGTCTCCTAAGTTTTGGAAATCCAGCTCGGCAATTTTACGCAGAATACGTCGCATAATTTTACCTGACCGCGTCTTTGGCAATCCCGGCGCCCATTGAATTACGTCCGGGGTCGCAATCGGACTGATCTCGGTGCGCATATGCTGGATCAGTTCTTTTTTGAGCTCGTCGGTGGCATTGACACCTGATTTTAAAGTGACGTAAGCGTAGATTCCCTGACCTTTGAGATCATGAGGAAAGCCCACAACGGCCGCTTCGGCCACACTGTGGTGAGCTACCAACGCGGACTCTATTTCCGCCGTCCCCAGGCGATGACCTGAAACATTGATGACATCATCGACGCGTCCGGTGATCCAATAAAAACCATCTTCATCGCGGCGACAACCGTCGCCGGAAAAATAATAACCCGGATAATTTGAGAAATAAGTATCTTCAAAACGCTTATGATCTTTGTAAACCGTTCGCATTTGCCCGGGCCAAGATTTTTTAAGAACTAAAAGTCCCTCGCAAGCGCCAGTTAAAACTTTACCTTCGGGACTTAATATTTCCGGAAAAATTCCCGGTAGCGGCTTCGTCACCGAGCCTGGTTTTAATTTTTCAGAGCTTGCCGTAGCGGAAATTAAAATGCCGCCCGTTTCGGTTTGCCACCAAGTATCTACTACCGGGCACCGCAAATCACCCACCACACGGTGATACCAATTCCATACTTCGGGATTAATAGGTTCGCCCACCGTTCCCAAAATTCGCAGCGATTTTCGCGACGATTTTTTTACGATATCTTCGCCCTCTTTCATCAAAGCGCGAATGGCTGTTGGTGCGGTGTAAAAAATATTGACCTGGTGTTTATCAATAATCTGCCAGAACCGAGAAAAATCAGGGTAATTCGGCACGCCCTCAAAAATAACCGTGGTGGCCCCGTTTGCTAGCGGCCCGTAGACTCCGTAAGTATGCCCCGTAACCCAACCTACATCGGCGGTGCACCAGTAGACCTCACCTGGCTTGTAACCAAATACGATTTCGTGCGTGTAACTTGCAAAAACAAGATACCCACCCGTTGTGTGAAGAACACCTTTTGGTTTTCCCGTAGAACCAGACGTGTATAAAATAAAAAGGGGATCTTCGGCGTTCATGATTTCAGGCGCACACTGCGCGGTTACTTTTTTAATTTCCTCGTGATACCAAAAATCTGTTTTGGAATTCCAGGAAATGGCAGCCCCAGTTCGTTGCACGACTAAAACATGCGTTACTGAATTCTTATCTGCCAATTTTTCTAAAGCTTCATCCACATTCTTTTTTAAGGGGATTGTTTTTCCGCCGCGATAGCCTTCGTCCGCGGTGATCACGTATTTTGAGTCGCAATCGGCAATACGATGAGCAATTGATTCTGAAGAAAAACCACCAAAGATCACCGAGTGAACCGCTCCGATTCGCGTGCACGCCAACATGGCGTAGACGGCTTCAGGAATCATCGGTAAGTAAATGGTAACCAAGTCACCCTTTTTTACGCCGTGGGATTTCATCAAGTTCGCTACTTTACAAACGTGATCGTGTAGTTCTTGAAATGATATTTTTTTTACGGATTCTTGCGGGTTATCGGGTTCCCAAATAAGGGCTATGTCTTTGGCTCTTTTTGCCAAGTGCCGATCGATACAGTTGGCACTAACGTTCAGTTCACCGTCACTGTACCATTTTATGCTGACAGGTTTTTGAAAGCTAACGGCACTTGTTTGAGTGTGCGGCTTGATCCAAGTGATTCTTTTTGCAATTTCATCCCAATTGGCGTCCATATCTAAAAAGGCTAGCGTTTATTTTGTAGGATTGCATCGATACAGAGGGTCAAAAGGCCTTTTTTCCTAAGATCGTTAACAAATATCAAAGCTTAAAAGCCTTAAGATAATTACAATTTCCCAAATACTTCGGGTACCGCATCGATTTCAGCTAATACGCCGCAACTAGGACAGTTGACCTGCGAGATATTTTTGATCGTCTCTTCAGCAGTCCACTTCGGATTCCAGTTCGCTCCCTTAGTGAAAACCTTATGGAAACTTTTTTCGCAGCCACTACAAAAATAAGGAGTCACGAAAGATTCGACCACGGAATGCTCGGGTAAAAAGTCCCGGATCTGAAAGGCACAGCGAGCGAAGTTTGCCGGTAATAATTGGAAATGAAACTTCGATGTAGCTGATTTTTTTTGAAGTGAACTTAACCACGTGATCCAACCCTGAATTCCAGACGAATTCACGTATCCCGCATCTTGCAACATGACGGTGACTTTTTGATTTGGCTTTAAGGCCAAGCTTGGAAATGTGGTCATCGCCGAGATGTCTCCAACCACTTTAATAAAAAACTGATCATCTTTTTCGCGGCATTCAAATTCTGTATTTTTCATAGTTCCTACAGTATACAAAACAAAGTCTCGTATGAATATATTCGACAGGCGATTTTTAAAAAAACCAGTCGTTCAGCTAGTCGTGATTTGAAGTCTTAATTAGTACCCGGCACTAGATCTTTGAAAAAGGTTAGTCTACACTTTACCGTAGGGCCTGAAGTCAATAAAAACATTGGATAGACATGAACTCGAAGACCAAATTCATTGAGCTTAAAGACCCTTCCGAGTGGACTCAAAAGCAAATGGATGAAAAAGTTGTTTTGTGCGATCAGCTCTCATCGATTGATGTCCTTAATCTTTGCTTAGATAAAACAGTCGATCATGTCGTTCAAAAATCAAATGTTCATGCCGATAATGAATTGCAGCTTTCTTTAAAAACAGTGACGTCTCCGGAATGTTTTTTCAAGTATCCGATCTCAGTGATTAAAGGCATCTTAGATCCGACGCCCGAGACAGAAAAAGCCAATGCTGAAATGTCGGTTTTTCTGAACAAGCCTAGCGATAAAGATACCGTTTTAGATCAATTGGAAACCTACATCAAGCAGTACTGTAAGCGCGGCTCAATTGCCTCGGACATTCGTATCGTCGCTGACGAGTTAATTAGTAACTCACTTTTTAATGCCCCCTACACTCGAAACAGTCTGAATTTAAATATTGCTAGAGATTACGCAAACATTACGATTGATCAAAATAAAAAACCCCATGTTTTTGCGGGTTACGACGAAAACCGATTAATAATTGGTTGCACTGATTTTTACGGACGCTTGAATACGGCAAAGTTGATGGAGCGAATTAAATTTTGTTACGTGAATAATCCTGGCGAAGTGATTAACTTCAATGTCGGTGGCGCCGGCATCGGTTCGTATATGATCTTTGATGCGTGCATGAGTTATTACGTGGCCGTTGATCCCGGAGTATCTTCGACCGTTTGCTGCACATTTCCGTTAAATATGTCGGCGAAACAAAGAAATGATTTACCAAAAAATATTCACATTATTAATATCACCCCAAAACAGCCCGGAATTTAAATTCATTAGTTCAAACCGTTACTTCATGTGCCGGCCAAATTAATTGGCCTCAAAAAATAGTTTATTCATTCTGACGAATCTAAAAAACTAATCGATCGTTCCTGAAATTGTATGTTGCGATTTTAATTTTGGCGGAGCCGCATCGTAGTTTATGAGATGGAAAATAAAAAATGTCATGTCGTCTTTTAATTCGGCATCTTTTTTATAATTTTGCAATATTTGTCCGAAGCAGTGAATGAATTGTTTTGAATAATTTTCGGTCGCGCACTGAACGATAGCTTGACGAACACGGCGGTCGCCCCACTGCTCGCCCTCTTCATTTTGCAGCTCAGTAATTCCGTCGGTATATAAAAAAAGACGGTCACCGGGCTCTAATATTATTTCGTCTTCGACAAACTCGGCATTTTCTTCTTGGCCTAGCAGATAGGAAGTATTCGACGACGGCAAATAGGAAAGGTGCGGATTTAATGTCGGATTTCCCGGGCTTCCCCGAATAAGAAATGGAAGCTCGTGGGCCGCTGATGCATACGAGCAGACCCCTGTTTTTAAATCAATGGCGACGACACAAAACGACATAAATTTTTGACCTTTTGACGCATCAAAAATGGCCTTGTTTAAAATCTTCAAAGCTAATGCTGGTGTCGCTAAAGGATTAGCTTCAATTCCCGAAACCGCTGCGCGCGCAGCACTGGTTACTAAGGCCGCACTGACTCCGTGACCTGTTACATCACCGATCCATAAAAAAACGCGGTGGCCAATGGTATTGTAAAACCACCAATCGCCTCCACATTCTGAGGCCGGTTGGTAGGCTCCGGCTAAGGAAATTTTAGCGCTCGAATAATGTGTGGGTTCGGGAAATAAAGTATTTTGCACGGCTTGAGCCGTTTGCAGTTCCGATTCCATCCGAGACATTTTTTCGGTTACTTTTTTAACCTCAGTTAAATCATTTCCGGTGATCACAAATAAATCCAGTTCCGTCGAACTGTAGTCGGCGTTCACAATCGGCTTGATATTCAAGTTATGCTGAAGCTTGTTTTTATTATTATCGATTATATTACATTCGAAATCAATTCCGGGTTCTAAAAAATCAAGTGAGCTCATCAGCTTGATACTAAAATCAGAGCGATGCTCGATCTCTAAAAGCCGATCAAATATATTTCCCGCTAAAAATTCAAATTCAACATTCAGATACTCTGCTAATTTACGATTACCTCGGTACACTACGCCATTTGCATCGATGATTGCAAAAAGACCCGGCAACCGATCTAGAATGATTTCACTTTGGGCCTTCGCCTCTTCTAAGAACCGAACAACTTTATGATTAATTTGTAAATCTCTATTTGAATTCATAAGGCACCTTACTTTTTACAAATCTTATCGATGGCCATTAATAATTTATCTAACGTGTAAGGTTTTATAATCCACGCTTTGACTCCGACTGTTTTACCGCGGGCCTTCATTTCCGTGCTGGCTTCTGTCGTCAGCATGAAGATATTCATGGCGGCGTACTTAGGCATCTCGCTTAATTTTGCGCACATGGATAGACCGTCCATGTTGGGCATATTCACGTCGCAAATAATCAGATCTATTCCTTCGGTCTTTTTAATTTGATCAAGGCCATTTAAGCCGTCGAAGGCTTCTATGACCGTGTGACTGTGGGCTTCTAAATCTTCACGCAACTGAGTTCTTAAAGCTTCGGAATCATCAACAATTAGAATTTTTGCCATACTTATTTCCTTAGTGCTTTAGTGGATTAAAAAAATTCGACATCGCCTGCCGAAGACGAAGTTTCCCCAAAATTATCCTGCAATTTAAAATCACCCGTAATATTCATAACGCTCGAACAGTAAATTATATTTTCGTTATGAACCAAACTCCAGCGGTCACTCATACTGCTTTTACGCTCTGATGAAGCAAAAAATAGATCATCAAAGCCCCGACATAATAATGGCAGACTAATGCCCACGTCCATATTATTTTGTACAAATGCGAATTTGATGTCGCCACCGATAACATTACAAAGTTCTCGAATAAAATCTTTCGCGTACGAATTCGAAATCGTAGATTTGTCACTTTTCGCCACTAAATTTCGAGCAGTATCCATAGAAAACTGAATTTTAAATGTAATATGAAAATGATCGGCCGAGATTGAAATCAGGGCCATCCAGTGTCCCATTACCTTTAAATCACTGATGGTATCTTTCACTAAAATATTACTTTTTTGAGACATTTTTGTTAAAGCCATCACGGACTTTTCGCGAAAAAGTTTTTTTAGCCGTGTCTGCACGAATTTTGAAGGATCGTTAGCTTTCATTCTTGAAATGGTAGCAGTTTCCGGAATGCGCTTGCAGTCTTTTTAGATAAAGGCCAACCGACCTAGTCAATAGACTAGATCATTTAGTAAACCAAAAGACTTTATTCAAAATAAAAAAAAGAGAAAGGCTTTAAGACCTTTCTCTTTTTATGCGCTGCTTACAGAAAAGGATTTAATCGCTTTTCTAGCTATTAGTTGACGTCTTTAAAGTCGGCATCGATAACATCGTCGCCTTTTTCCTTCTTCGCAGATCCCGCGCCATTCGTAGAGGCCCCTGCTGCCGGCTCTTCGTGACCGGCACCTGGTTGTGCCGCGCCCGCTTTATAAAGCTCTTCAGTAATCTTATGAGATACTGTTTGTAACTTATCATGAGCCGCTTTTAAATCTGCAGGACTAGCTTCTTTGTTTACTAACACTTTTTTTGCGTCCTCAACGGCTGCTTTTGCATTTTCAACTTCAGTCGCGCCAATCTTTGAACCTGATTCGGTCAGCATCTTTTCAGTTTGGTAAACTAAATTATCTAGACCATTTCGAGTTTGGGCAGCTTCTGCTTTTTCTTTATCGGCATCAGCTTGAAGTTCTGCTTCTTTAACTAATTTTTTAATTTCGTCTTCCGATAAACCCGATTGTGCCGTGATTTTAATATTTTGCGATTTTCCTGAAGCCGTATCTTTCGCCGAAACGCTTAGAATACCGTTCGCATCCATATCAAAGATAACTTCAATCTGAGGCACTCCGCGTGGAGCCGCTGGAATTCCAGCCAATTCAAAGCGACCTAATGATTTATTGTCCGTGGCCATTTTTCTTTCACCTTGAAGTACGTGAATATCTACGCCGGGCTGATTATCAGCCGCCGTCGAAAACACTTGCGTTTTTTTCGAAGGAATCGTGGTGTTACGCTCGATCAGCGCCGTCATCACGCCGCCTAAAGTTTCAATACCTAAAGATAACGGAGTCACGTCTAATAACAGAACGTCCTTCACATCACCGGCAAGAACTCCACCTTGGACTGCGGCCCCGACCGCGACCACTTCGTCTGGATTTACTGTGCGGTTTGGCTCTTTGCCAAAAAACTCTTTCACGGCTTTTTGAATAGCCGGAATACGCGTTGATCCACCGACTAAAACGATTTCATCGATTTCGGTAATTTTGTAACCTGAATCCGCTAAAGCTTTTTTGCAAGGCTCGATCGAACGCTTCACTAAATTTTCAGTCATCTGATCGAATTTCGCGCGGGTTAATTTAATTTGCAAATGTTTTGGACCCGACTGATCTGCGGTAATAAATGGTAAATTAATTTCTGATTCTTGTGCCGATGACAATTCGATTTTTGCTTTTTCAGCTGCTTCTTTCAAACGCTGTAAAGCCATTTTGTCATTCTTTAAATCAATGCCTTGGTCTTTTTTAAATTCAGCAATTAACCATTCTAAAATTAAGGTGTCGAAATTATCTCCACCTAAGTGCGTGTCGCCGTTCGTTGATTTCACTTCAACAACGCCCTCACCCACTTCAAGGATAGAGATATCAAAAGTACCTCCACCGAAATCGTAGATCACAATTTTTTGATCTTTCTTTTTATCTAAGCCGTAAGCTAATGCCGCTGCCGTTGGTTCATTGATAATACGACGAACATTTAATCCGGCAATGCGTCCCGCATCTTTAGTGGCTTGCCTTTGCGCATCGTTAAAATACGCAGGAACCGTAATCACGGCGTCAGTGACTTCAGCGCCTAAATAATCTTCGGCTACTTTTTTTAATTTTGATAAAACTCCGGCACCAATTTCTTCCGGAGACATCACTTTGTCACCGCTCACTTTGAAACCACAATCGGTTCCACCGTTTTTAGAGACAACATTATAAGGAACTAATTTAATTTCTTCTTGCACTTCTTCGAACTTACGACCGATAAAACGCTTCGATGAAAAAATCGTATTTTCGGGGTTAGTGACGGCTTGGCGTTTTGCGATCTGGCCGACCAAACGTTCACCATCTTTTGTATACGCCACAACCGATGGCGTGGTGCGCGCGCCTTCTTCATTGACTAAAACCTTAGGCTCTCCGCCCTCCATAATAGCAACGCATGAATTTGTAGTTCCTAAATCAATTCCGAT
>JAYTHR010000192.1:0-1455 GCA_043732425.1 Bdellovibrionales bacterium | reverse complement strand
TCGTTTATGGGAATTCTCTCATCACTATGGACTGGTGTATCTGGTCTACAAGCACAAGGTGAAGGTTTAAGCGTCGTTGCGGATAATATCGCAAACTCGAACACAACAGGCTTTAAGGCCTCGCGTGCTGAGTTTCAAGATATCATGTCGCGAAACTTAAAAGGTATCGACGGTGGAAATCAAATGGGCCGTGGAGTTCGCATCGGCGCTGTGAATCCCATTCTTTCTCAAGGAAATTTAGATCATACGGATCGCGGAACGGACTTAGCCATCAACGGCGACGGTTATTTCCAAGTCAAGGGCACGGAAGGTGTTTCGTACACGCGAGACGGTTCTTTTCACTTCGATAAGACAGGTCATTTGACAACAACTAGTGGTCAAAAAATACAAGGTTTTCAGGCCAACGAAAAAGGTCAGATTGAAACCAAAATGGGCGACATCAAATTTCCTAAAGCTTTAGTGAATGCCTCTGGAACGAAAGAAATTAATCTAGATTTAAATTTAGATTCTCGTGCCATATCCGATGCGAAAGTATTTAATGCAAAAGACCCTTTTAAAACTTCGGATTTCGCAACAGCTGTTGAAAGTTTCGATTCTCAAGGTAACAAGCATGTTTTAAATTTATTCTTCAACAAGGGCCAAGATCGCACATGGACTTACCGTGGAATGGTTGACGGTAAAGAAGTTGAAGGCGTGCCAGCGGATAAGCAAAATGATTTAGCCCAAGTTTGTGAAGGAAGAGTAAAATTTACTGAAGACGGTAAATTACTATCTCAAGAATTAACTAAATCTGATTTTAATTTTAAGGGTGGAGCTAAGCAAGACCAGCAAATTAAAATCAGCTTCGGTGATGATCTTTCATCTGGTGGAAAAGGTGAAGGAACAAAACAGTTTGGAAAAGAATCTGATGTTATGACTTGGAGACAAGATGGTTACGCTGCAGGAACTGTGACGGGCCTATCTTTCAATGATGAAGGAGTATTAACAGCCTCTTACTCGAACGGACAAGTGTTAGACTTAGCCCAAGTTGTTTTAGCAAAATTTGAAAATCCGGAAGCTTTGTTTAAGCAAGGCGGAAATTTATTTAAACAATCGCGTGATTCCGGCGAGCCTTCAGTTGGAGCTGCACGGATGTCGGGACGGGGTTCTGTTATGGCAAAATCGCTCGAGCGTTCAACGGTGGATTTAGCCTCTGAATTCGTGACGATGATCACGGATCAGCGTGCCTTCCAAGCGAACGCGAAAACAATCACGACGTCAGATGAATTACTGAACGAAGTGATTCAGTTGAAAAGATAATCTAACGAGTGAAAGAAAATAAATGAATCTCCATTTTTGTCGAAAGGCCCTGACGAATAAAGTCAGGGCTTTTTTTATTTTTTCTTTTCTTCTATTTATTGGGTGCCAGTCCAGTCAAGTGGGCAGTCAGTTTATGGCAGTACCCGAAGTTCACCA
>JAYTHR010000191.1:0-1458 GCA_043732425.1 Bdellovibrionales bacterium | reverse complement strand
CTGTGAAACACTGTCTGTCGGTGTCTGAAGTGCCTTTTTGGAGCATTGATTTGTGGAAAAACTGGTGGAAAGAAGCCGAATCGGAAAAGCTCATTCGCGGTCTTTTAATAATCTCAATAAAGGCTTTTGCGGCCGACTCTTCGCTTGTAAAAAAGATTGAAAAAGCTATTGTAGAAATAAGGCAACAATCAACGTGGACCATTGCCTAAGGCTATAAAAGCGAGACTTTAAATCGAAAAACAAAACCATTTTATAATCTTAAAAAAAATCAAATACGGCGAATCCGATCTTATCCTACACGCCCTGTCGCAAACGGGATCGAAATTTTCATTTATCGCTCGCGGAGCCTTAAAAAGTAAAAAAAGATTTGGTGGTGGCATTCTAGAGCCCAGCCACTACGTGACCTTAACCTATAAAGATAACGCCGAAAACGGAAAGCTGTGTGTTTTACACGAAGCCATTTTACTTGATGACTTCAAATCTATTCGCACGGATTACGACAAGCTAAATTTCGCTTTATTTATTTTAAACTGCGTTAACAGTGTCAGCCAAGAAGGCGACATGAACTCAGACTTTCTGTTCAATTTACTGGGTCACTCATTACGCGCTATTGGATCTGCTACCGATCTGCCGCTTTTAAAATTGCATTTCTGCCTGAAGTTTCTTTATCAACAAGGCGTCATTTCATTAGAAGAATGGATGACTCCATTTTTAAAGCTGAATATCGCCGAATTTGACAAACTGGCAAAGCTAGAACAGATCCGTCAAACTGTAGAGACCTATTTAGACTCGATAGAATCTTTAGTGCTGCAATATATCAAGACCGCAGATCCAGGTTTCTAATTCTTTCAAATCAGTTAAGCTCTAGAACATGAATCTTCTAGAAATTTCTTTGCGACGACCCGTTTTTGCCTGGGTTTTGATGTTCTCTTTAATTTTATTCGGAGCCATCAGCTTCAACAGACTGGGCGTTAGCCAAATGCCTGATGTCAATTTTCCAGTTCTCAACATCACGATCAATTATCCCGGTGCTGCGCCAGAAGTTGTTGAAAGTGATATTATTTCTTTGGTGGAACAAAAACTTTTAGCCGTTGAAGGAATAAAAGAAATGCGTTCGACCGCTGCGCAGGGAAGTGCGCAAATTAATTTAGAATTTGATATTGATCGTAACGTGGATGTCGCCCTTCAAGAGGTGCAGTCGAATCTTAGTCAAATTCGCTTTCCCATCGGGATTGATCCGGCAGTTATTTCGAAAACAAATCCCGATGATGATCCTATTTTGTATATTTCGGTATACGGCAAAGATGATCTGCAGAAGACAATTCGTTGGATTGATACTTTTCTATTAGATCAAATTCAGTTTCTACCCGGCGTGGGTGAAGTGGGTTATCGGGGTTTTCCCGATCGTAATTTGCGCGTCTGGATTGATATTGAAAAGCTGAATAAATACGAACTGAC
>JAYTHR010000190.1:0-5162 GCA_043732425.1 Bdellovibrionales bacterium | reverse complement strand
CGCCAGCAGAGTCAGCAGCGAATAACCAATTAACAATGTATCGTGGTAATGCAAAAAGAAACGCGGCATTTAACGTTCGAAATCTGGATAAATTAACTACGAACTGGAAAACGCAGCGAATTAATTTTGGAATCCACAGTGCTTCGAAGGCCTCAGTCATTTCTGATGCCGATAGCATTTATGTCGGTTCTGATACATCTTGGTTTTATAGCTTTAATAGACTAACCGGGAAAATAAACTGGAAAATTTATTTAGCGGAATCATCTCGTGGAATTCACAGCACGGCGGCTGTAGATGGTGATTCCGTCTACGTGGGGTCCTACCGAGGCGCTGTCTATCGCATCAACAAAAAAACAGGGGAAATTATTTGGATGCGCCTCTTAGGGGATACGGCAGGGGCATCCCCTTTAATAACGTCGCAGCACATTTTATTTAATATCGAAACGACACAGCCTAACGGCTACTTGATAAAACTAAATAAAGCGAATGGAAGTACCGTTTGGCAATCTGAATATTTAGGTGAACAAAGCCATTCCTCACCCGCATTATCTGAGGATCAAAAGACGGTTACAATCGGCGTGAATAATTCAACACTTCAGGGCTTTGATTTTGAAAATGGACAAAGGAAATGGACCACGAAAATTACAGGACCGTCTAAATCAACCGTTTGGATTCATAAAGATAATGGCTTTATAACATCGTGGGGTAAGGAATTGCTAAAATTCAGTACCGCGGACGGTAAGATTATTTGGAACCTGCCATTAGCAACAAAATCCCAGGTCAGTCCGGCTTACTCGGAAAAATATAATGTGCTTATGGCAGCTTCAAGTGATGGACAAATATACGGAGTCGATGCGGACTTGGGCCGAATCAAATGGAAGTCCAGCGAAAAAAAGTTTTCTAACCAGATCAGCAGCCCGGTTCTGATACGATTGAGTCAGAATGACGAGCGATTTTTGTTCGTATGCGAAGTCAAAAAGCTTTGCCTGATCCATCCTCAGAATGGAAAAATTTTAAGAACATGGGATATAGACGGGTATTTTACGGGATCCATTTACCTGTATGAAAACAACGTTTATTTGGCCATGAATAACGGTCAGGTGATAAGTTATGAATTCAGATAAAGTAAAAACACAGAAAAGGCCAAAGTTTTACTTATTTTCGATTTTAAAAATGGAGTGCGAAAGCACGACATTTTTTTCTGAGGGGCTAGAATTCGTTTTTAATTCCATGATTCGGTACCAAATCGAGTTCGGTTCGACCACGTAAATGTGTCCATTACAAAGACAATTAAAATTAAAGCCTAATGCCGAGGCTCCGGGGTGGGTCGAATGCGGAGCCACCGAAAAACTTATTTTCTGATTCGATTTATTCTTCACGAATAAGTAAATATAGGCGACTTCCGAGTTACTTAATTTTACCTCGCCATCGGGCATCTGTTTCAGGATCGGCAGATTCAGTTTTTCGTTAAAGTTTCCGGTTTCGCCTAAGCGGTTTCTCAGACTTACCGGGCCCCGCGCCATACGTACTTCAAAGGGTAATTTTTGAATATCCCATTTTAGTTTAAATGTCGTCTGTGAAAATGATAGTGCCGGAATTAAAAATAAACCCATAAATAAACTTAAAAATAAACTAATCCTGTTCATAAAGTCGATCTTTGTAGTTACGTAGCACTTCGCTTTTTTCTAGTCCGATGATCTGGTGATTGATTTCAAAATTTTTGATGTTCTGAAAGCTTTCATTCAGATTCAGGCGGACGATGCGGTACCACGTCGAGTGGGCGGGGACCTTAAACACTTTGCCAATGCAAAGGCATTCGAAATAGTGACCCGCAGAGGCCTGGTGGGGATTTAGTTCGTGAGGCACGGCAAAAAAATAGTAATCTTTTGGTCCAGGATTTTTAATTAATAGTGCAAACGGCGTGGCACTTCTTAAAGGAACGGTCAGGGTGCTTTCGGGGAAAATAGTAGTTGTGATCGATTCCTCTTGTTTTTGAAATGACTTTGTCTCAGAGATAAATTTTTTTTTCTCGTCTTGAATATCTGCTATTTCAATTTTAAGCGGAAAATTTTCGTACTTCCATGAAATTTTAACTTGAGATGATGAAGTTATTTTTTTCGGCCGATTCACTTCCTTAGATTGAGCCTGAAGCGCCAAAGTAAATATCAAAAAAAGTAGCAATTCCCTCATGAATCTATATAATTATATGTATGAGTAAAAAACAACTGATTTATGGTCTAGTGGCATTTTGCGTGGTGCTCGGTTTTATTGTAAAAAGACAAGTGGCTCGAAAGAATTTGGTGCCAACTAAAAACACAGTAGCACCAATAAATTCAGTCGAAGTTGTGAAGACTCCAGCTTCAGAAAAACAAGCAAATCCCGTGTATCCCGCTGCGAAAAATTTATCCACTGTGACCAAGTTTGAAAAAGAGCCACCGACTAAGGTTCGAAGCGAACAGCAGGGTTTATGTCGTTATTTCAATGCGGATAAAGTTCCGCTACTTCCGTTGGCGAGTTACCTGCACTTAGCGCGGAAAAAATCTAGTTTTTTGCTACTACCTTCGTTTCATGGCTCGTGTTTTTCAGACACTAGTTTTGAATTTCGCCTTGTTGATTTCGATCCGACCTTTGATACGGCCTTTAATTATTATGCCCAGATCAAGCTTTCACTGAGTCAAAAAAATGAACTTCCGCTGGATTTAAGAAAAGTTTTCTTAGAAAAGTTAGATTTTAAAAAATATGGTTTTGAGTCCGTCACCGAAACCATAAATTATCTAAAGAAAATAGGCTATGATATGAATTCAAGCTTAGTGGAATTCAAAATTCAAATTGACGGTAACTTGAAGTGGCCACAATCCAGTTCGAATCCGGATTTTTATCCTGGCTTAGTTTTCTTTCCGGTTACGTCCTTACCAACTGTCTTGGCCGATAAAAATAATCTTTTTCTAGCAACTTATGACGTGTCCAAGGACGCTAGTTTTACCTACGGAAGAAATTTTCAATTTCTGAATTTAAGCCGCCAGTTTAATGATTTTAACTTGAACCCCCACCGCGTTATCGAACTTCTGGATAAAAAATTAAACCCATTAATTGGAAATAAAAATAAAGTATTTATCTACCAGGAATACCCCGGAGATCCGCAAGCATTAGCGCTGATCACGTACCTTCAGGCTAAATTTAAAAGCACGAAAGTCTTTCTTGTTTCGGAAAATTATGCCGATAGAAATAATTATCGCTCTTTGACGCCCACACGAGTACCGGGTTTAGGCTTATTCGAGGAAGAGTCTTTAGCTCAAGAAGAAAGAGGTCTACTCTTCGTTGACACGCGCAGCATTTCTACCGGCTTTGATGTCATCAGGAACTCAGTGTCGGCTCCGGTTTATAATGTCAGTACGAATAAAAAAAACTACACGGATTTAACGGAGTATGGGTTAAAGCTTAAGTTTTCTAATCCGGTTGTGGACTTAGAAATCAATCAGCTAAGAAAGCGTTATCCCCTAGATAAGTTGTTGAAATTTGCTGGCAATAGAAAAATTGTGCTGTACGGAAAAGATGATGCGGATTATTCCCCATTAGTTTTTTTTGAAGCTATAAAAAATGAAAAGTTAAAAAAGATCTTTTGGCTTCGATTGGGAACTCGGCGCGTCTCGCAACTCATAACTTTAGAGGCTCTTCCAGAATCTTTGCTGAAAGAGCAATTTAATCTGACCGAAACAGAATATTTGAATAAAGCAGACTCCGGTAAGAAAAAAAAGGTTCAGAAATATATCGTCGTCAGGCCACGGCGGACACAAGCTCAGTCCCTGGAAGCACTGCTGCAGAGAATACCGGGAACTCCATAAATTTTTGGTTCTATAAATCACGAAGCAAGTTGAAGTTAGTGCCGATTCGCGTAACTTTTTGCGGTTTCGACCAACTCACGCGAATTGATGGGTTTCGGTAAGTGCCCGGTGCAGCCAACGTCCTGGCATCTCTTTCGAACAACGGCCATGGCATGGGCCGTTGAAGCAATAATCGGGACTTGGTACCCGCGTGACCGCAATTTCTCAGTGGCGGTGTAAGGGGAAATTTTGAATTTAGTTACTAATAGTCACTTCAGGATTTGAAATGAGTGACAATATCGAATTTTTGAAAAATCTCGTAAAAATTGTAATTTGGTGTGCGAGAGCCCGAAGCGGAAGAACCGCTTCCAGGCGCGAAGTTGATTCTATTTGAGTTCGAGATTAATGAGGTCGCCGAGCCAAAGGGTCTACTGCCAGCAGATCTACGTGACCTTGTGTTATGGTATTCTGGGGTTAGGTTTTTTAGTGGCTTCGATAACAATTCCAGTTAGCCATCAAAAGAATTCGAATTAAAAAATAGGTAAGGGAAAGATAACCAAATTCTAAAGTTCTTAGCTTCAGCTAATAAGCTCGCTTATTTAAATTGACTCATGCTGATTGACATACTTCAATAAGTGAAAAAGGGGGGCTTATGATTTTGTGCTTTGATTCATTTTCAAATTTACTTAAAAAAAATAGCCATCCCCGGGTCAGTGCCGCCTCGCCCCAAGGTTTTAGCATTACAGAAATTCTAATCGCACTTGGTCTTGTCGCAATCATCGCAGCTGGCCTTGCCGCGGTCATGTCATCCGCAGCGAAGCAACAAAAAGGGATTCAGGCAAAAGATTAACAGCGTGAAATCACGGCAGAGCTTCGTTCGCTGCTTTCTGATCGCTTAGCATGCTCAAACTCTTTTGCTGGTTACGACCCGACTGCTTCAGGCGGAGTCACTGCCCCTGCCATTAAAGATGGATCAGCGGCGCCAGGTGCAGATCGCTACAACACGTCATCTACAGATAAAACCGGGTTACTTATGTTTACAGAATTTCGATTATCCAATTGGGTTGGAATACCAACAGGTTCAACGACAAGTGGAAACGTTGATTTAAAAATTAAGCTATCAAAAACTAGTATAACAGGAACGTCTGCAGAGATTTTCCCTGATATTATTACATTACGAGCTAAACGAGACGGGACAACAGGTAAAATCACAGATTGTTTTTCGATAGGCACAGTCAGCGATAGCTTTTGGAAAATCGGCACAAACCCAAGCGATATACAGTTTAGTGCTGGCAACGTGGGTATCGGCACAAGCAGTCCTAATAATTTACTTGAAGTAAA
>JAYTHR010000189.1:0-1463 GCA_043732425.1 Bdellovibrionales bacterium | reverse complement strand
GAGGTCATAATAACATCCTTTTTGCTTTCTTAATGCCTTCAACTAATTTTTGAATATCATTTTCTGAATTATAAATTGAAATAGAAGCCCGCACGGTTCCAGTTAAATTAAACTTTTGCAAGAGCGGCTGAGTACAGTGATGCCCGATACGCACGGCGATGCCTTGCTGGTCTAAAATCTGACCCACATCCGAGTGGTGCGCGCCCGCCAAATTAAAACTGACGATTGCGGCTTTATCTTTCGCAACACCGAATTTTTTAATTTCAGCAATTTGTGAAAGTTCGTCGTTCAAAAAATACATTAATTTTTGCTCGTGATTAAAAAGCTCTTCCATATTAAGTGCCTGAAAAAATTGAATAGCCGCTTTTAATCCGACGGCGCCGGCAATGTGGGGCGTGCCAGCTTCAAATTTAAAGGGCAGATCATTAAATGTAGTTTTATGGAAACCGACTTGAGAAATCATGCTCCCACCCGATTGGTAGGGCGGCATTTTATCTAGAATTTCTTTTTTCCCGTACAGAATGCCAAAACCGTAGGGACCAAATAATTTATGAGCCGAAAAAACTAAAAAATCGACATCTAATGCCTGCACATCGATTTTTTTTTGTGAAATTAACTGAGCCGCATCAAGTAACGTCACGGCATGAACTGATTTTGCTTTCTGAATAATTTTTTTAATATCGGTGAAAGTACCTAATATATTCGAACACCCCGAAAAACTAACTAATTTAGTTTTTTGCGTTATGATTTGGTCTATAGAATTAATATCTAACTCTCCAGAAGCATTGACCGTAATATATTTCAAAACACATTTCTTCTTCTCTGCCAGAAGCTGCCACGGAACGATGTTGGCGTGATGTTCCAGCTCGGTCAGTACTATTTCATCGCCTTCGGATAGAAAGCTTTCTCCGAAGCTTTCAGCAATAAGATTGATTCCTTCAGTCGTTCCTTTAGTAAAAATAATTTCTTCCGGCAATTTAGCGTTTAGTAACTGACGAACGCTTTCGCGTGATTCCTCAAACTCAGCCGTGGCTTTGTCACTTAAATGGTGCGCCCCGCGGTGAACGTTCGCGGTTTCATATTTATAAAAATTATGAATGCGGTCGCAAACAGTTCGTGGCTTCAGCGAGGTCGCCGCACTATCTAAATAAACTAAGTCGTGTCCGTGAACTTTTTGATTTAACGCCGGAAATTCATTTCTGACTTGCTCGATGTTAAACATATTTGATCATCCGATCCAGCTTTTGATTCAAGATCTTTAGCAACCAGTCTTGAATATTTTTATTTTCAAACTGATATATTAATTCTTGAGCGTATCCAAAAGAAAGCATCTTCACGGCCTGATACTGATTGATGCCACGACTTAAAAAATAAAATATTTCATCTTTATTTAATTGTCCCACGGTCGAGCCATGACCCGCTTTGACATCATCGGCATATATCTCAAGTTGCGGGACCGAATC
>JAYTHR010000188.1:0-1463 GCA_043732425.1 Bdellovibrionales bacterium | reverse complement strand
GCCATGCCCACAGTTTAGTTGAAATTTAAAGGTTGAGTGGCTCAACCAAAAGTGTTTTCAATAGGTTACGAGACTTTTGAAGATACAAAAAAGAAGGGCCACCCAATGAAAAACACCGTACTGAAATCGGTCAAGAAAATCAATCGCAAGAAGCTAAAGCATGCAAAAAAGTCAGACATTAGCGAAAATAAATTCGAAAATCTCGATGGCCCTATCGATACGCAGCATTTATTAATTTCAACTTTACTGCCGCCGGCAGTAAAAGCGTTCATGGCCGAACTCGAAGGCGAAGTTGAAAAATTGTGCGGTAGTCGCTACCAACACGGAAAAACGAATCACCGCTGGGGTTCGCAAAATGGATCGATCATTTTAGGTAACCAAAACGTAGCGCTTGAAGTGCCGCGGGTGCGGATGAGAGACGGCGCTGAAGTAAAGCTTAAAACCTATCAAGACTTCCAAGACCCGAGACTTTTTGATCAAGCGGTGTTCACCGAAGGAATTAAAAAGGTTTCTCAGCGCGACTACGAAAAAGGCGTTAGCCAGATTGCAAACTCATTTGGTTTTAAGAAAAGTTCTATCTCTAAAAAATGGATTAAGGCGACGGCAAAAAAGATCGATGAATTGCAAAAAAGATCATTGAACGAAATGGATATCCGGGCGGTGTTCATTGACGGAAAAAGATTTGCAAAACACGGGGTGATCATTGCGCTTGGTGTTGGTTCTTCGGGAATGAAAAACGTTCTTGGAATTTATCAAGCCGACACGGAAAACTCAAGGTCTTGTTTGAATCTTTTGAGTGATCTAGAAAAGCGCGGACTTCCTGAATCAGGATTAATTTTTGTAGTTGACGGTGGCTCTGGCTTAAATAAAGCGCTTAACGAAAAATATTTAGTTGATGATAAAAAGCGACGACGTGCGATCAGAATCCGTTGTTACGTTCATAAATGGCGTAACATCGAAAAAGCCCTTGGTAGCGAGTCGCACAAAGCTTTAGGTCTTTTCTGGGCGCTACGCGACGCTCGCGATCTTGCAGAAGCTAAACTCGTATCGGACCGATTGGAAAGTATTTTGCGTGACCTAAATTTATCAGCACTTGCAAGTTACCTTGAGGCAAAAGAAGATCTACTTGTGATCCACGAGTTGAAGCTATCGAAAGATTTAAAAACATTTTTTTCGACGACGAATCCTATTGAGTCATTAAATTATTTAATCGAAGAAGACATGCGTCGAGTGAAGCGCTGGAAAGACTCAAGCCATTTTCAACGCTGGTGCGCGACGTTTTGCTTGGCTGCAGAAAAAAGAATGCGCAAAGTACGTGGCTATCGAAGTCTACCGGGCTTGTGGATTTTACTTCGTAAACTGACCGAACAAAATGACGTTGACACGAATCAGGAAATAAACGAAGTTGCTTAACACAAACCGCCACTCGGCTTTTGAATTTCAACTAAACGATGGACAACCCC
>JAYTHR010000187.1:0-1465 GCA_043732425.1 Bdellovibrionales bacterium | reverse complement strand
TCAGGCGATCACTGAGTTTTTTAGCGGTGTGCCACTCTTCCCACTGAAACGTATCCGAAAATTTCTGAATGTGCCCTTCCGCATCGCCAAAAGACCAAATGACATTGCAATTTTGATCCATGAAAAAACGGTCGTGACTAACAATAATGATTGCGCCACGGTATTCTTGCAGAGTCTCGGTCAAGGCATCTAGGGTTTCAACATCCAAATCATTCGTGGGCTCGTCAAGGATCAAGACATGAGACGATTGCAACATCAGCTTAGCCAAAATCAATCGGCTTTGTTCGCCGCCGGAAAGTTGTTTCACCGGAAGATCGTGCTGCTCGGGGCGGAAATAGAAGCGGGCCAAGTAAGATTTCGCGTAAACCGGTAGGCCTTGCAGGTGAACGTAGTCACCCTCGGGGCAGATGGTTCGTAGTAGGCTGACCTCAGGATTTAGACTATCTTTTCCCTGCTCGAAATAGCAAATTTCGATATCTTCATTGACAAATGAAAGGCCGGAATCCGCAGGCTCTTTACCGATTAAGCATTTAAGTAAAGTCGATTTACCACAACCATTCGTGCCGATCAGACCGTAGCGTTGGCCGGGGCTGACTAAAGCATTAAAATTTTGAAATAAAATGCGGCCCCCAAAAGCCTTCTTAATATTCTCAGCAGCGATCAGTTTTTTCGGTGAACTGTCTGTTTTGCCAAAATCAAGGTTTAACTTATTTTGCCTATTTTTATTTTCAAGACCCGAAACTTCTTCAATCATATCGTGAGCGCGGTCGATACGGGCTTTCTGTTTTGTCAGACGGGCCTGAGGCCCCCGAGACAGCCAATCTTTTTCAATCAGCATGGTATTTCTGCGTTTCTCTTCAAGCCGTTTTTGCCCCTGCAGAAGTTGCATCTTACTTTCTAAATGATCGGAATAAGTTCCGTTCGTTCTTAAAATTCCGTTCGGCAAGCGAGGATCTAAATCAAAAATAATTTCCGACGTATTCTGTAGAAAGCGCCGATCGTGAGTCACGGTTAAAAAGGCTACTTGCCTTTCTTTTTTCATGTAGTCTTCAAGCCACAAAATACTTTCTAAATCTAAATGATTCGTGGGCTCGTCTAACAAAAGAAGATTGGGCCGTTTCATCAGTTCTCGTGCCAGGGCCAGTTTTTTTTGCCAACCGCCTGAAAGTTCGGAGGCCAATTTATGTTCCGCATCTGGAAATTGATCCAACTCAAAACGGGCAATCAGTTCGTAGGCTAAAGCGATATTTTCTGAATCGTACGGATCGTCACAAGAAGAAAGTAAAGCCATGTAGATCGTATCTTCCGCTTCGAATAATGGTTTTTGCTTTAAGTACCCAAGTCGCAAATGATTCGCGAATGATAGTTTTCCGGAATCGGGAGTCTGAAGTTTAGCGATTAGCGAAAGCAAAGTGGATTTACCGGCTCCATTAGGTCCAATTAACCCGATATGATTCGCATCTTC
>JAYTHR010000186.1:0-5187 GCA_043732425.1 Bdellovibrionales bacterium | reverse complement strand
TTCCGCTTGTTTCCAGGAAGAATTTGTTTCCTTAATAACCTGTAGTTTTAATTTTTCTAAATCCGGTGGCAACTCATGGTGAATCACCACATTATTTTTTTGCACGATTCCAAATTTATTTTTAGCGATAGATAACAGATCAGGTCCCAAAATATTCGTGTGATCTAAGCTTAAAGCCGTAATCGCAGAATAAGCATGTGGAATCGCGTTCGTGGCATCAAAAAGCCCGCCAAGCCCTACTTCAAAAATAGCGTAATCTAGATTATTTCCCCAATCTGGTGAAAAAAAGTAATCAGCGCACATCAGTGTTAGCGCTTCAAAATGCGTTAAGCCATAACTATGAATAAGATCTCTGTTTTTTTTAAAAAGTTTTAAGAAATTTTCTTCCGTAATATTTTGCTGTTGGCAGCGAATCCGCTCAGTCGTTTCGATCAAGTGCGGAGAGCTGTAAAAACCAACGTTCTTATTTGCAGCAACTAATAAACTTTCTAAAACCGCACAAGTTGTTCCTTTACCATTAGTCCCCGCGACAACAATGACTTTTTTAGGATCAATGAACGAAAACCATGCCGTCTTTTCAAAGGCCTGCTGTAATTTCTTAATGCCGGGCATTTCTTTAGGCATGATGCTTAGACCTTCTAAAAATTGCACGCACTCACGGTAGGACGTCATCGCATGGACCCTAGAGCCAGTTTCTGTGATTCGACATCGTGCACTCGCAAATACTGAACGTAAGCCAAATTCAACTGCTGAGTGACCAAAGCGGTTTCTAAATCCCGCTTGGCAGACTGACGCGAAGAAAAAAGTGTTTGATAAGATTTTCTAGAATGGCCAATTAAGATAGAATTAGAAATCTCAGAAAATTCTTTTAAATTCTGAAGCAAATATAAACTCTGCGCGGCAGATTTTCCAAAGCCAATTCCAGGATCAAAAATCAGCTGCTGGTCTGCGATCCCCATCTTAAGTAATTCTTCTTTTTTTTGGTTCCACCACAAAGATAAGACTTCTGCCGGGGATTTGTCGTCGGGTATGATTTCTTCACGCCGGGGCGGAACAGTTAATGAATGCATAACGAAAGCTTTCTTTCGGTACTTGGCTACTAAAGCCGACATGCGATGGTCTTGAAGGCCAGTCACATCATTGATGTAATCAATATTAAACTGATCTAAGCACAATTGAATAACTTCAGGCTTATAGGAATCCACACTCACCTTGATCTGATTTCTATATTTTTCACAAAGGCTCAAAGCCCAGTGTAACTTTTTAAATTCAGAAACAGCATCTACCGGAGACGCCTCTGGCCGCGTTGATTCCGCCCCGAAATCTAAAACTTCGGCTCCGGCAGAAATTAGCGATTCAACTTGTTTCAAAAATTTATTTTCGTCACTAAGCTGACCACCATCAGAAAAAGAATCTTCAGTCAAATTAAGGATTCCTACAAATTCAGGCCAGAAATATTTTTTCGATGGATGCGTTGAAAAAGGCTTGGCTGTTACCCATCCCGACGCCCACGCCGGCGACTGAAGTTTGGCCTGTGGAAAAATCTGCAGCAGCGGCAATAGCGCGAAGGGGCGCTCTAATAAATGAGGATGGGGTATTTTTAAATCATTTTCGTTCAGCGTTAAATTTTCCCAAAAAAGAATATCAAGATCAATCACTCGTGGAGCCCATTTTTCAGAATTCGGCCGACCCATTTTTTTTTCAATATTTTTTAGCTCACTCAATAACTGTTGCGGGCTTTTATCTTTAACTTGAATGAGAACCGCGGCATTTAAGAATTTCTTATTCCACTGTGCTGCTGCATTGGGCGGAAGCTGAGCTTCTGACTCATACAGCGAAGAAAGGCGAACGACCGTACTTTGATTAATTTTTTTTATCTCTGACAAACTTTGTCTTAACTTTTGGATAGGATGTTCTAAATTCGAGCCTAAGCCAATTACGACAAAGTCAGTTGACATGAAAACTCGACACCATTTTTAAGGTTCTCTACGGGCACACGGATTTTTCGAACAGTTAATTGGGCCTCAACAGACACTTTATTCTTTTTTAATTCTGAAATAAGTTCTAAAAATACTTCGCAATTTAAGTGCTCAATAAGGTGATAGCTTTTTCGTTGGGCCGTTTTTTTTATGATTTCAACTAAATGCACATAGTCCGTCGTATCCGCCAAGTTGTCTGTGTGCGTACCAGTTAAATTTTTTAAATAGCGAAGTTCTAAGGTGAAATGAACGGGCTGAGCATGTTTTTGTTCTTCTGTTAGACAGCCCAGATGCACCCAAACTTCATAATCATTGATCCTTAAAGTCTGTTTCATTTGTTTTTTATTCCCACAACGTAGGCGATCCAACTTAGACAAGGCTCACCCTTTTCAACAGCAGTGAAAATACCATTTCCGCCATTTTTACGATTGGTGCCTTCCCAGTAAACTTTCACGCTGTCAAAGCCCGCTTCGAGCATGACTTCTTTGACTTCGGGTATCGACCACATCCGCCAGTCATAAGTAAAAACATTCTCATACTTGTGACCTTTATAACGAAAGTGAATTTGAAATAAGCCTTCATTCGAAACCGGATCAAAACTTTGCTGATCCCAATAATAAGTGAAATCATTAAATTTAAAACGGTCTTCAATCGAATCTTGGCACTGAGACCCGCCGAATATATCAACAATAAAAAGCCCTTTTTTATTTAAGGACTGATAGACATTCGTAAAATATTTTTTAAGAATTTCTCTTTTTTTAAAGAAAAAATAGGAAAAATTGACGGCGGCCACGACATCCGCGTGCGGAAGATGGGGTTCTAAAACATCTTTTTGAATAAGTACGACACGATTTTTTTGGTCAGGTTTTAATTTTGAAATATAATGTTTTCGACCGTACTCCATAGGCTCTAGATCTAAATCAAGACCACACGACTTGTAGTTTTTATTCAGCTTGACCCATTCGGTACTAATCGCCCCACCCGCACAAAAATCTTCACGTAATGTTGTTAGCTTAGTTTTTTTATGAATTTCTAAGAAAGTTTTTTCATAAAATTCAACATCAGCCGCCGGGGACTGGACGGCTTTATGATAAAGTTCAAAGCGATCGAAAGGAAGATTTTTTGCTTTCCCAGAAAGCTTTTCTTTCCGGGTCATTATGGGACCTCAGCGCAAATAGTTCGAACAAGTTCTTGAATCTCATGCTTTTGGGGAACGCTGGCATCTTCTAAATTAGGATGTAATCCTATTCCCGGAAGATTTTTTCCAGCTAAAACTCGTGGTGCGGCTTCCAAGTGGTAAAACAGCTCGGTCGTTACTCGATACGCTAAGTGTTCGGCAAAATTAGTTACTTCCGTGTCTTCGTTAACGAATAGGACACGACCTGTTTTTTCTACAGATGACTTAATCATTTGCCAGTCATAAGGATAGATCGAACGCAAATCGATCACTTCAATCGACAGGCCCTCAGACTTCAAACTATCAGCAACCTCATTACACGTTAACAAATGACGTCCGTAACTGACTAAAGTCAAATCTTCACCGGCTCGAGTTATCTTCCCTTTTCCAAAAGGAATAAGGTGCTCTTGAACCGCTGGCCATTTGGCTTTCCATTTTTGACGATCACCCAACGGTGCATCGATCATCGCTTTCAAATCTTTTTCATTCTCAGGTTCGCCCGGAATCAATTCATCCCCCCGAACCCGCATCAAGGCCTTTGGTTTTAAAAATAAACAAGGATTGGGATCTAAGATACAAGACAATAGAAGACCATACGCATCCAGCGGCGTAGAGGGCATCACAACTTTCCAACCCGTCAGTCTAGAACCACAGGCATCGAAAGAATGCGAATGATAAACACTACCACGAATACCCGCGCCCACCGGAGTCATCACCGTCATCGGCAAAGGGTACTGTCCGTTCGTACACCACAGGGTATTTCCCGCAATTTTGAGTAAATCAATCGTATTAAAAATATAATCCGCAAACTGAATTTCAGCGACGCAGCGATCTCCGGTCATTGCAATTCCCATCGCCATACCAATAATTCCACGCTCATCTAACGTCGAATTCCATGCGGTCTTTAATCCTTGAGTCGCCGTGAAAACTCCACCTAGTGGCGAGCCCACATCCTGCCCAAAAATATCTTTCAGATCATAATTCGTTTCTGCATAATGCAAAGCCATTCGAATAGCTTGAGCCATGTGAGCCATTAAAACTTTCTCCAGTCTGCATTTTCGTTGTTCGCATAAATATGATCCCAAACACTATCGGCTGTTGGTACCGGTTCTTTTCTGACGATTTCTGAAGCGCGCACACCTTCGGCTTCGTATTTTTCCCAAATATTTTTAACTGAAGATTCAGATAATAATCCTGCTTTCAGTATTCGCAGTTCGAATTCACGAACAGGGTCTACTTCACTAGTCACTTGATTAGCTCCGCTGGCCGAGGAATGTCCGTAAAGCCTAGAGACATGAGCTTCAATGAACGCGGGCTTTCCCGTTTTACGAATATAGTCCATGTCTTCTTTAACTGCTAAATAAGTTTCTACAGGGTCATTTCCATTGATCACGCGGGATTTAATATTAAACGCACGGGCTCGATCGGCGATTTCATTTTCACCGTGCTGACCGTCGTAGGATGTCGAAATTCCCCATTTATTATTTTGAACGGTAATTAACACAGGAAGCTCTTGGCCGCGCCGGGACGCTAAAATCAAAGAGGATGCAAAATCCCCTTCGGCTGTTCCCGCGTCCCCACCGGTCACAACAGAGATGGATTTTTTATTCGCGCGCTTTTGGGCATGAGCCGTTCCACACGCCATAGGATATTGAACTTCCAGCGGCGACGTCACCGGAGCAATATTTAATTTTGGAAAAACATAATGATTCGAAAAGTTTCGTCCACCTGTTGATGGATCCGTCGAGCGATTCATCATCAAGCGAATCGCGTCAATCATTTCTACGCCCATTGCTAAAACAGTCGGCGTGCAACGGTAATGAAGATGCATAAAATCGAATTCAAGTCCATGACCTACCCGCGCCAGCATTCCCAGCGGAACTCCCCAAGCTTCTTCGCCGGGTCCACCGATCCAGAAATAGGATTCCCCAGCACGATAGATTTTAATCAGTCGCTCTTCGAGAACGCGCGACTTCACCATCAAATCATGCATCTTTAATAAGATCGGAGTCGCAATTCCTCCGAAGTTAT
>JAYTHR010000185.1:0-5191 GCA_043732425.1 Bdellovibrionales bacterium | reverse complement strand
CGGCGGCGACCTTATCTTCGATCGCAATTACGCCGTATGATTCTCTGGTTTCAAGCAGTGGAAGTTATCAGTTTACTGCGACAGGAACTTTCAGTGATGCCTCGACGTCCAATATCACCGATCAAGTCACTTGGTCTTCTTCCAGCGCAGCCGCGGCTTCAATAAGTAATGCGGCAGGGACACGCGGTTTGGCAACGACTCCGAATTTTACGGGTTACCGATCGACGACGCTAACGGCGTCGTTAGGAGCTGTCAATGGAACGTCACCATTAGGAGTGAATGGAGCCACGGTCGTTTCCATATTAGTCACTCCTAATGTGACGATCACGGCGGGATCAACTTACAGTTTGAAGGCTTACGCGAATTTATCTGACGGAGGCACAATTGATATTACCACGATGGCCGTTTGGGCCAGCTCAGCCACCGCAAATATTACGGTGTCGAATGCCGTAGGATCAAAAGGTGTTATCACCGGAGTCGCCATCGGGACGTCATCAATTTCTGCAACTTACGGCGGAGTCACAGGCTCTTTGACCGAAACTGTCGGAGCCGTAAGTTCAATGACGGATGTGGGAACGGGACTAAATGCCGATTATTATTCTTGGACCGGAGCTTCTCCGCCGGCCAGTCCATTTTTAGGATCGAATAAAAAAGGAAGTCGCATCGATGCCCAAGTGAATTTTACGTGGTCGGGCGGTAATGGCCCGATGGGATTAAGCACGATGTTTTCGGCGCGGTGGACGGGATTTTACATTCCGACGAACGGCAGCACTTACTTCTGTACTTATTCGGATGATGGAATTCGCGTGACCTTAAACGGCGCGGTCATTATTAATAATTTTACCGATCATACAGGGACATGGGATTGCTCGGCGGCGCAAGTTCTAACGATCGGCACGAAGTATTCGATTCTGATCGAGTACTATCAAAATACGGCGACATCAGAGGCTCATATAACGCAGTCGCCGGTCAGTGCGGCAGCGGCTCAAAACTTATCGAATGCGATTCCGCAATCGCAACTTTATCCCCAATAGAACTTTACTTTTAAAATAATCGACTAAGGTCAAGTGAATCAGATTTTAAATTCTGCTATCATCAGGGCTTGAAGCTATTTTTTATTTTCTTTCTATCTTCAGTTTCAGTTTTTGCGAAAACCTTCGAGGCCAAGGGTTTGACGTTTCTGGATGAGAATATTAAAGTAGGACTGGGACTAACTTATTCTAAGTTAGAAAGTGGTTCTTTAGTGGGAAACTACTTTTTACTTTCCCAGGCTAATCCGCGGTTAGAGCTGCAGTATGATTCACCCATAAAGCAAAACTTTACTCATCGTTTCTCAGTTTACGCGGAACAATTAGTTTATCGACCCGAAAATAACACTTTGGTACTGAAGTATGCGCAAAATTTTCTAAGTTACGGAATTTCCTGGAGACCGCGCTGGATTAGTGAAGGTGAAGGCTTCGCTTACGGATTTAAATTAGCGGGAAAATCCGCGGCGGTGATTTCGGAATTACCAGACACTTTTGTTTTACAAGGTGATATCGCCACCAGGTATTCGGCCGAGGCCGGAATCAACTTTGTATGGTTTGGACAAACGGTGGCGAAACTACCGTTAAGCATCGATTTTGAATTGCTGTACAGTGGAACTTTAGCCGGCAATTCCATTTTGACATATAAAGACGGTTTGATTTATCGTTTTGGAATTGAGTTTGATTTTGGAAAGCACAGCGTATTAACGAATTGGAATGTGCGCGGTTTTTATGGCTACGAAGATGTGCGTAATGACTACAAAAATTTTGTGGATAAAGAAGTGGGTATCATGATTAATAAAGTTTTTTATTTCTAAAAGTTTTATCCGCAACGACCGCTATGCTAAAATAAATAAGTTAGAACCACACTGGGAAAAGTATCCTGAACATTTTTTTCGACGGCTAGAGAATTTGTAATATCCGATTTGTATCTTATTTTCCGAGTCGAAATTTTTGCGCCCAGATGAATTTGGCTACCTAAATGTTCAATGTAACCGACGTCAAACTGGAAGCCTTCACCGTTAGTCCACAATCCTAATTTGGCTAGAATGTCATAAGTGGCTAAAATAAAGAATCCGCGCTCAGAAAAATAACCTGCAACAGGTCCATAAGCTTGGCCTGATTGCGTGCTGATTTCGTTCCTTGATTCTAGAAAATAACGAAACCCAAAAGTCGGACCACCACGGACTAAGTAAAGTAGTTCTATGCTGAATTTACTTTTGTATGCCGCTCCAGAGTTAACATCAGTATCTTCAGCAATAGCACCACTGACTTGGGCCAAAACCGAATACATACGCGGCGCCATCGTGGCTAAACTAACGGAGCTGATAAACTGACTGACAAGAAAAATGACTACAAAGATCTTCACAGCTTCAGTGTGATCAAAGCAAAATCTGTTAGCAAGAAAATAAAAACCCAAAGATTTCACTTTGGGTTTTTGCAAAACGAATTAAATTTTCGTAAATTGCCGGAATGCATCCAGAAAAGTGAGCAAGTTAATTTTTGCAGGTTAATTTTTTGAAAAACAACAGGGTGGGTTGGCCACCGTGTTGTTTTCGGAATGCTTGGTTATTTTTGTTCGGCTAAGCGTTTCGCTGCGTATTTTTTTGCAAGGTCATCTTGGATATTACGTGGAGCTTGTGCGTACTTCAGGAATTCCATCGAGAATTCGCCTTTTCCTTTTGTCGCTGAACGTAGATCTGTCGAATAACCGAACATTTCTGTTAGTGGAACTTCAGCTTCAATCGTTGCGTTTCCTTCGATAGAAGTTGTGCCCGTGATGACTCCACGGCGTTGATTGATCTGACCTGTTGCTGGACCTTGGTATTCTTCCGGCACAGTTGTTTCTAACTTCATAATCGGCTCAAGTACGGTTGGCTTCGCCTTTAGGTAAACTTCACGCATCGCTGCCATCGCAGCGATTTTGAAGGCCATGTACGAAGAATCCACGTCATGGTAAGAACCGTCTGTTAAGCGCACTTCAACACCCACGATCGGGAATCCAATCAACGGACCCTTTACGCATTGCTCAGCAAATCCTTCTTCAACAGCAGGGATGAATTCTTTAGGAATACGACCACCCACAACTTTATTGGCAAACAAAAATGTTTTGCCGTCTTCTTGCGCCGGTAATGGTTGAATAGATCCCGAGATTTTTGCGAACTGGCCCGATCCACCTGTTTGCTTTTTATGAGTGTAATCATAATCCGCAGCTTGCAAGATCGTTTCGCGGTAAGCCACTTGCGGCTGACCCACAACAACTTCACACGCAAATTCACGCTTCATACGCTCGACATAAATTTCTAAGTGAAGCTCGCCCATTCCAGAAATAATAGTCTCATTCGATTCATCATCACGGTGAACGCGGAAAGTAGGATCTTCTTTACGAAATTTTTGTAAGGCTTTTGTGAAGTTATTCGATCCTTCTTTACTTTTCGGAGCAATCGCTAAACTGATCACCGAATCGGCGATGTGCATCGACTGCATAGAAGCTTCAATTTTTTCGTCACAGAAAGTATCACCGGAAGCGCAATCCACACCGAATACGGCCACAATATCGCCCGCGTAAGAAACTTCGATATCTTCCATCTTCGCCGAGTGCATACGAACTAAACGCGGCACTTTTAAAGATTTTTTATTCGTCTGGTTAACGATGAAGTCACCTTTACGAACAGTTCCTTGATAAACGCGCATGTACGTCAGTTGACCGAACTGAGTCTCTTGAAGTTTAAACGCCAGCATCACAAGTGGTTTGTTATTGTCTGTAGCTAGTGGAAATTTTTCTTCGCCTTTAGTTAAATCTAAGGCGTGTTCAATTTTTTCATTTGGGTTTGGTAAGTAAAAAGTCACCGCATCTAATAAATGCTGAACGTTTTTATTTTTGAAGGCTGATCCGCAAAATACCGGAACTAATTTCAGAGCAATAACACCCTTACGCATCGCCGCGCGCATTTCTTCAGCCGTTGGATCTTCTTCCATCAAAAACTTTTCAGCAATGACATCATCCACGTCAGCTAATTTACCGATTAAAATTTGGCGGTATTCTTTAGCCTGATCAACTAAATCTGCTGGCACTGGAATTTCTTTTATAATTTCGCCGTCTTCGCCTTCGTTCTGGAAAGCTTTCATCGTGATTAAATCAACGATACCAACGTGCTTGTCTTCAAGACCGATCGGAATATTAGCCATGAACGCATTCAAACGCAATTTTTCAACTAAAGCATCTTTCACGCGGAAAGGATTGGCTCCTTGGCGATCTAATTTATTTATAAAAGCTAAGCGAGGAACATTGTAACGTTTCATCTGACGATCAACCGTAATTGACTGAGATTGAACTCCAGAAACTCCGCAAAGAACGAGGATGGCTCCGTCAAGAACGCGCAGTGAGCGTTCCACTTCGACCGTAAAGTCCACGTGCCCCGGTGTATCGATGAGATTAATGGTATAATCTTTCCATTCCACTTGAGTTGCTGCCGACTGAATCGTGATTCCTTTTTCGCGTTCTAGATCCATTGAATCCATCGTCGCGCCGACGCCATCTTTTCCTTTAACTTCATGAATTTCATGAATACGACCACCGTAAAATAAAATACGCTCTGACAAAGTCGTTTTTCCTGAGTCAATGTGCGCTGAAATACCAATGTTTCGAACTTTTTCGATTTCCCAATTCTTCGACATAACTATCCTTCTTTTTGATCGTCTGAAACTTAGCAAACGAAGTCATTTTTAAAACTCCGCAAACGGAGTCCTTTTTAGTTCAATTTAAAAACAAGTTACTTTGGTAACACTAATTCTGATTCGGAGCAAAGCCTGAATGAAAAGACTTCGCTTCGACCGCACTTTTAATGGGTTGTACTTAAAGCAGTTTTGGCTCTTTTTTGTGCACCGGGAATCGAAAATACCAGCCCAAAGGCTAAATGGCAAATAGGATAACTTATGAGACGATAGAATTTGAGTCTTTTTGGCTTGAGGAGTCCTTTTATGAACTTAAAAATATTAAAAACCAGAGCGCTCGTAGCGACCTTACTGCTTTTGAGTGGCTGTGCTCATTTGTCATCAAACACAATTAGAAATCCCTCTGTGGCTCAGTGTGAAATAGATCCTGAGGCACCGCGATTATTCAATGTAATTCAAAATGATCAAAATCAAGTGATCGTCGAATTGGG
>JAYTHR010000184.1:0-5194 GCA_043732425.1 Bdellovibrionales bacterium | reverse complement strand
CCGTCTTCGCCGCGGCGATCTGGATCCATATCTTTTTGCAAGAAAGACTCATAAGACTTTTTTTGCAATTGTATCAGATTGGGGATTTCAATAACTTGTTTATTTTTTGCAAAGGATTTTCGAATACGTAGATTCGATGCCGTTACGGGAGTTTTATTCATTCGTTCTCCTGATTGAGTAGCTGTCAGTTCTTACTTCCAACAAAAGTGAAGTTTCGCTTCGGGGGGAAATCTTCAAGGCCCACATTAAATCTTCAAAAAAAACTTACTTATCTTAACTTTGATCTAAACTTAATTCTAACTTACACAGCAAAAAACCACAGAGGCTTTTGGGGCTTCTGTGGTTAAATTTAAAACGATTTGATTACTTGATAGTAACTTTAGCGCCGGCTGTCTCAAGAGCTTTCTTGATTTTTTCAGCTTCTTCTTTAGTTGCGCCTTCTTTAACGGCTTTTCCGCCAGCTTCAACTAAACCTTTTGCTTCAGCTAAACCTAAACCAGTGATCGCACGAACTTCTTTGATCACGTTGATTTTGTTTGCGCCCGCTTCAACAAGGATAACGTCGAAAGCAGTTTGTACTTCAGCAGCAGGACCAGCAGCCGCAGCAGCAGCCGCCGGAGCAGCAGCAGAAACGCCCCATTTTTCTTCTAAATTTTTAACAAGCTCAGCAATTTCGATTACTGTTTTGTTTGATAATTCTGTTACTAACTGTTCATTTGTCATAGCCATTTTGATTTCCTTTTAAAAAATTCGTTAAAGTTAAATTATGCTTGTGGTGCAGCAGCTTCAGCTGGCGCGGCGTCTTTTGTTGCGTAAACATTCATTAAGCGTACTAAGCGAGCCGATGGCTCTTTTAATAAACATAAGAACTGTGCACGTAACTGATCTTTTCCAGGTAATGTCGCAAGAAACTTGATTTTATTTGCATCAAGCGCTTCGCCATCCATAATACCTGTTTTGATTTTCAGAGCTTCAACATCTTTTCCAAATTCAGCCAGGGTCTTTGCAACGCCGACAACTTCATTGAATGCAAATACGATCGCATTTGTACCCTTCATTGTGGAATCGAAAGCAGCACTAATTGTGGGGTGATCTTTGAATGCGCGCTTCGCCAATGTGTTACGCACTACCTTCATCTCAGACTCTGCAGCGTGAAGCTTTTTACGTAACGAAGTTACTTGCTCCACTTTCATGCCCTTAAAGTCTACGACAAAGGCTCCTTTAGCTTTTGCTAATTTTTCAGAGATCAATTTGATGCCTATTTCTTTATCAGCTCTTAACATACTGGAACCTCCCTTCGTGAGTTTTAAGAACGTAGTCTCGGGTGGCTTTAGCAAAAGAAGGAATTTCTTCTTCTAAATTTAGGTCGCTGATCACTTTTACGCTTTCAGCATAGACACCAACTGTCACTGACGCTCTAGTTTAATAAATATTATTCTTCTTTAGCATTGGCTTGATTTACATCAAGCTTCACGCCCGGACCCATGGTTGATGAGACAGCCATTGATCGTAAGTAGATTCCTTTTGATGTCGCAGGCTTCGCTTTCATAATCGCGCCAACAAACACGTCAAAGTTATCTTTTAATTTTTGTGGTCCCATTGATTTTCGACCAATAGAAACATGCACGATTCCTGCTTTATCGACGCGGAAATCAAGCTTTCCTTTTTTCTCGGCCTTAACAGCTTCGCCCACATTCATGGTTACAGTTCCCACTTTTGGATTCGGCATTAAACCACGAGGTCCAAGCACCTTTGCCACTTTAGAAACAGTCGCCATCATGTCTGGAGTCGCAATACATTTATCAAAGTCCAACCAACCGTCGTTGATTTTAGCAACGAGGTCTTCAGCACCGACAAAGTCTGCTCCGGCTGCTTTAGCTTCGGCCTCTTTTGGGCCCTTAGCAAAAACGACTACGCGTACTGTTTTACCAAGACCGTGTGGCAATGCAATCGCACCACGAACTTGTTGATCAGATTGTTTTGGATCGATACCTAAACGCACAGCTACGTCGATGGATTCATCGAATTTAGCTGGAGCTGAATCAACAGCGAGTTTGATACCGTCTTCGAAAGAATATTTTTTTATAGCATCTACTTTTTTAGCTGATGCGGTATACTTTTTTCCTGCCATATTTCCGCCTAGTCCTGTACTTCGATTCCCATGCT
Organism: Bdellovibrionales bacterium; assembly: GCA_043732425.1. Taxonomy (GTDB): domain Bacteria; phylum Bdellovibrionota; class Bdellovibrionia; order Bdellovibrionales; family Bdellovibrionaceae; genus Pseudobdellovibrio. Next base: position 3,028 of record JAYTHR010000184.1, on the reverse strand, counting down.
TTTTGCAGTTCCAGCAACTTGAGACATCGCTGATTCTACTTTCACACAGTTTAAATCTGGCAACTTAGTTGTTGCGATGATTCTGATTTGGTCTTGCTTGATTTTGCCGACCTTATCTTTTTGCGGCATCTTAGAACCTGATTCTAATTTCAATGCCTTCTTGATTAACGAAGATACCGGTGACGTTTTGGTGATGAAAGTAAACGAACGGTCTTGATAAACAGTTATAATGATCGGAACGATTGCGTCTCCCAACGCTTGCGTTTTCGCATTAAACTGCTTACAGAATTCCATAATGTTTACCCCATGCTGTCCAAGTGCCGGTCCAACGGGTGGAGCTGGATTAGCTTTCCCTGCCGGTATCTGTAGCTTAATCATACCTGTAACTTTTTTTGCCATGATTCCCACTTCCTGCTATTAGGGTTTAAAATTTTATTAGATCCCCATGACCTAACAAATTAATAAAAAAACAAACTGAACTAATTCTTCTCGACTTGAACGAAATCTAACTCAACTGGAGTCGGTCGACCAAAAATTGTCACAAGCACTTTTACTTTTGCTTTATCTTCATTGATGTCTTCAACAGTCCCGTTGAATGAACTGAATGGTCCATCAACAACGGTTACTTGTTCGCCGACAGAGAAATTAGCTTTAGCCTTTGGTTTTTCACCAAGACCAGCCATCTGCTGAGTCACGCGCATCACTTCATGCTCAGGAACTTCTGGAGGACGAGTTTTTGTTCCGCCAACGAAGCCCGATACTTTTGATGAGCTTTTTACTAAATGCCAAGTTTGGTCGTTTAGAACCATTTGAATAAAGATATAACCTGGAAAAAATTTTCGAGATTTCGTGGTCTTCTGACCTTTTACTAATTCAACAATATTTTCTGCTGGAATTAATATATCGCCAAACAACGCTTCCATTTTATTAGAGCGAATTTTTTCTTCGATAGCCGACTTAGCCGTAGCTTCGCTGCTAGTCTGAACGTTAACGATGTACCATTTTTTATCCATGCTTTTATCCACGATAACCCCTACTTCATTAATTGGTTCAGAACAAAACCTGAAAACATATCAAAAACGCTAACGATCACACTGGAAATTAAAACCATGACGACAACAATGATTGTCATTCCGCGCGTGTCTTTGAACGGAGGCCAAACGATTTTTTTCACTTCGGCGATCACTTCGTCAGACCATTTCAAAACACCTTTATTAAATTGCAGATAAATGAACAAACTGATTCCAATAGCTACTGGTAAACCGTGACGGAAAAGATCGTAATTCATTAATTTTGCTATGATTCCGAAAGCGCCAGAAAAAACTTTTAACAATGTTGAAATTGTAAAACCAACCAGAACTGAAAAAGCGACGAAAATTAAAGTTAGAATTTTCGAATTTGATTTATCCATCTAGAAATCTCCACCGTTTTTGCGAAAAAAATATTTAAGCCAAATAAAAACTAACTAAAAAACTCACTTACTTAAAATCCAAATAAACAACTGACTAAAAAAATAAAATATTTTGAAAAACATTTTATTTCTGTATCAACTACCTTTAAACTTTTTTAAAAGTAAAATGGCAGGGGAAGAGGGATTCGAACCCACGACCTAACGATTTGGAGTCGTTCGCTCTACCACTGGAGCTATTCCCCTCTAAAAAAGTTAATACAAGACGCAGAATATAACTCTAAAAAGACAAAAGGGACAACTGTTAAGTTATCCCTTGGCCTGATTTTTGAATTTTTTCCGTAAATGCTGTTTTTTCAGTATTTCGCGATAAATTTCGATCACTCGCCGCTACTGCGTAGCGTCAAGTGATCGGTTTTGAATTACTCAACGATTTCCGTAACAACGCCGGCACCAACAGTACGACCACCTTCGCGAATTGCGAAACGCAATCCCATTTCCATAGCGATCGGAGTGATTAACTCAACGTTAACTTCGATCTTATCGCCAGGCATAACCATTTCAGTTCCAGCTTTTAAAGTAACAACACCAGTTACGTCAGTTGTACGGAAGTAAAACTGAGGACGGTAGTTTGTGAAGAATGGAGTATGACGTCCGCCTTCTTCTTTAGTTAAAATGTACGCTTCACCTTTGAATTTTTTGTGAGGCTTAACTGTTCCTGGTTTAGCAAGAACTTGTCCACGCTCAACGTCTTCTTTTTTAGTACCACGAAGTAAAACACCGCAGTTATCGCCCGCTTGACCTTCATCAAGAAGCTTACGGAACATTTCGATTCCAGTAACTGTTGTCTTTTGAGTTGGACGGATACCGATGATTTCGATCTCGTCATTTACTTTAACGATTCCGCGCTCAACACGACCGGTAACAACTGTTCCACGACCAGAAATTGAGAACACGTCCTCAACAGGCATTAAGAAAGTTTTATCAATGGCACGAGCTGGTTGTGGAATGTAAGTATCACAAGCATCCATTAATTTCATGATTGATTTAGTTCCTAAATCAGAATCAACGCCTTCTAAACCTAGTTTAGCAGAACCTTGAATGATTGGAATTTCGTCACCAGGGAAATCGTATTTAGAAAGAAGTTCACGAATTTCCATCTCAACTAGTTCTAATAATTCTTTGTCGTCAACCATGTCACACTTGTTCATGAAAACAACAAGAGATGGAACACCAACTTGACGAGCAAGCAAGATATGCTCACGAGTTTGTGGCATCGGACCATCGGCAGCAGAAACAACCAGGATTCCGCCATCCATTTGCGCGGCACCGGTGATCATATTTTTTACGTAGTCAGCATGTCCCGGGCAATCCACGTGGGCATAGTGACGGTTTGCAGTTTCATATTCTACGTGAGTTGTAGAAATTGTGATTCCACGTTCTTTCTCTTCCGGAGACTTATCGATTTGATCGTAAGCCATAGCTTTAGAGTTACCCAACTTCGACAATGTCGTCGTGATCGCAGCTGTTAAAGTTGTTTTTCCATGATCGACGTGACCGATTGTTCCGATGTTCAAATGGGGTTTATTTCTGTTAAATTTCTCTTTAGACATTATATCC
>JAYTHR010000183.1:0-1473 GCA_043732425.1 Bdellovibrionales bacterium | reverse complement strand
TCTATTCCTATTAATTTATCTAAAAAATTTGTTCCCCCAATTATATCGGACTGAATTCTGAAGGATGACGAAATACTCAGCGGATGAGCTAACGTATCGCCAACATTTGATCGCACTGCCCAGTGTCGTCCGTTGGCTCCAAAAGGAACTCCTTGACCATCCCAGTAGTCAGAATAGTTGCGAATATACAGACCTTCAAAACTTCCTGATCCGTAAGGTTGATTTTGCTCACTTGAATTGCCGAGCCAATAATAAGATGGTAAGCCGAAGGAATAATCGGAATCACCGGCGCCCCAACATTTGATTTCGCGATTTCCAGATGTGCTGTGCACGATGCACGTACTGTTGCCTTGAATCGAAATTGAATTAACTCCGGTAAAATTTGTTATCCCTAAAAAAGCATCGCCCATTTCAGTAGGATCATCACCGATGATGGGACCATACTGCGTGTCCCCCGTTTGGCCGCGGTCATTTCCGCCCCAGCAGTAAAGTTGAGAGTCCGTATTCACTGCACACGTGTGGCTTTTACCGATGGCTACACGGCGTGGATTAAAAAAATCTAAAGTGATGACCGTTTGGTAACCCACGGTGTCCGTTATTTTAAATTGCACGCGCCCGGTGACTCCGGGATTTGGTGTGATGATGTTCGTCACGGGATCGACAGTCACCAGACCTGCTCCCTGCTGAAAAGTATACGTTAACTGCCCTTCGCCCCCAGAGCGCACTAAATTTAAGGGCTGGCTCGATGGAAAAAAACCGACGCTAGGAAAAACTATTAACGGATCTAAAAAACGAACATTTACTTGCGTTTGATTTCCGAGCGAATCTTTCACTTGAACTAAAGTAACACCTACCGTTGCGGGCGCCGTGAGTAATCCCGTGGTTGAATTAATAGTTCCTTTACCAACGTCTAAAATTGAATAGGTATAGGGCGGCAACCCACCTGTTGCCACGAATTGTTTTTTCTGCGTGGTTGTTACGAAATCACCAGCCGGAGTTAAAGCTAAAGGGTTTAGCACGATCACGGTTCCGAACCCTTGCCCACCGGCATTATCAGAAACTTTAACGACGTTTGTTCCAGCCAACGACGCCGCCGTAAAATTCCCGCTGGCGTCGACCGCACTGAGACCGGAATTCATCGTGAAGGTGTAGGTGCCGCTTCCGCCCTCGGGATATAATCTGGCCACTTGGTTGGGAATTAAATATTGAATTGAGGGACTTATTCTTAATGCAGGATAAGGATAGGTTACGGTGAGCGAGGCTGGCGCCGCGTTGCTATCGCCGGTGTTAACACAACCGAAGAACGCAGTCGTGACTGCTAGTAAAATTAATTTTACAAACAAACTTTTAAACAATTTTTTACCTCTAGATAACTATCGGATATTCTTTACGAATGCTTGATAGTTCAGAGGCTAAATAAAGAATGGTAAAAAATAGCTTCGCATTTTTGAACGCTTGAAACTATACTTTTTG
>JAYTHR010000182.1:0-1473 GCA_043732425.1 Bdellovibrionales bacterium | reverse complement strand
TTTTGATTTTTTGATTCCAGAGATTGGAGGTGGCAGAGGGACTCGCACCCCCGTGGACGCTTTTGCAGAGCGCTACCTAACTCCTCGGTCATGCCACCCCAGGAAGAGAAGAGACCAAATTAGAAGAGGCCTTTGTTAAAGTCAACTCATGCCCTTTTCCAATTGGCGAAAAGGTTTGATCACCCAGTATTCCGAGCGATTAAAATCATCCATTTTTAGCTCTAGATCGCTTGAAGTTTCAGCACTGCGTTCTAATGCGTAAATTTGAGCAACTTGAGTCAAATAATTCAATCTGCGGGTCGAAACATCGGAATAAAATCGTTTATAAATTTCACTGAACGTACCAACCTGTTCCAGTGGGCTTTTTTCTGACGAAACCTGTAATCGCTTTTGCAAAATTTCAATCCGCTGAAGTACTGCTTGTCCGCTGATCTGACGATTGATTTTTGGCTCGGTGAACATCATCAACCCAAACCGATCCACGAAGGGACCTGATAATTTTTCTAAGCTTTTGGTGCAGCGAAGACGCGAGAAGCGACACGAAATATTTTCTTTCTCCGGAGTCCATTTTCCGCAAGGACAAAGATTAGTCGTTGCAATCACTTGAAACTGGCACTCAATTTCTCGGTCCATGCCGGCGCGAGCCAGGCGCAATCTTTCGCCCGCCATGGGTCCCCGCAGAGTTTCAACAATTTCAGAATTAAATTCTAAAAGTTCATCTAAAATTAACAGGCCATTCTCGGCACGCTCCACTTCTCCTTGATAAAGGCTGGCACCACCTCCCAAGAAGGCGGCGGCCGTGATCGACTGGTGCGGCATAATTAACGGCCGCCAGTTATTTTTCCATCGTCCCGTATCATCGGGACCTGGTTCGGGCAAAAAACTTAAAAGAGCTTTTGCTAATGTTGATTTACCGGCTCCAGAATCTCCGGCCAGAAGCCCGTGCAGACCTGTCGTTGCGCTTAAAAATAAAAATTCAGCTTCGGCCTCAGAATAAAATTTGTTAATCCCAAAATCGGGCCTTTGAAAATAAGGCCTACTACCCTTTCCCGGTTCCAGCACCAGACAATTTTTAAGATCATGAATGCGGTAAAAGGGATTTTTATTTTCCTTCGCCCATCCGGTGAGTATTTGCGCCTCTTTGGGTCTGATAAAATGTGTATTTAGATCACTGGGTTCGTAGATCGAGCCATCTAAACCCAGTTCACCGTAGATGACCCAGTCTAAATTTATTCGGTCAGCCGGTAGTTGTGCCGTTTTTAATAAAATGCCGATCGCCACGGCGAGTTCGACTCCGCGTGAACTTTTTCTTAAGTGATTAGGTTTTATATTCACGATCATTTGTTGGGTCAGTGGAAATTTATAGCCCGAATTTTTTAAGGCGGATTTAATACGATAAAAGCTTTCTTTAATAATTCTGTCCGGTAAACCCAAAAAATGGATTTGCGGAATCCCGGGAATAAATTCAATTTC
>JAYTHR010000181.1:0-1474 GCA_043732425.1 Bdellovibrionales bacterium | reverse complement strand
GCTTCTCGGTGAATTTCGCTAACGGCAACCACTGCGACAATTCCAACAAAGACATCGCCGAAAGTTCTGCAATATTTTTTTGACTGATCTTAATACTTAAAGGCTCTTTTCGTAATCGAGTGCCCTGACAATCGGGACACGAACTTAAAACCATATCTTCCGTATCGTCTTCGTCAGAATCTTCTTTTACTTTTTGCCCTTTGTAAGAGTACTTCACTTGTTCTAATTTTTTTCCACCGATATCCGAGTCCGTGTATTGCTCTTCCTCGATAAGATCTAAGGTTCCTAACCCGTGACAGGTTTCGCAGGCTCCACGCGGGTTATTAAAGCTGAATAAGCGTGGTTCCAAATCAGGAAAACTAAACCCACAAATCGAACATGTCGAATGCAAAGAATAACTGGTGCGTTCGCCGTTCATCGTCTCGATGATCACACGCCCCGCCGCCATACTAAGCGCCGTATTTATACTTTCGCTTAATCGATGCTTGATAGCGTCTTTCAAAATCAACTGATCAATCACTAGATCAATGTTGTGCGTTTTTGTTTTGGTCAGCTTCGTGGCTTTTTCTAAATCGATAAAAGCCCCATCAATCTTCGCTTTGATGAAACCTTTTTTGGCCCACTTCTGAAATTCGGCTAAGAATTCTCCTTTTTTAGCTTGAGCCATAGGGGCTAAAACATAAAATTTAGTGCCGGAAGATTTTTTAAGAACTTCATCAATAATTTGCTGCGGAGTCTGTGAAGCCACCGGGATGTGGTGGATCGGGCATTCCGGTGTTCCCACTTTAGCAAAAAGTAACCGCATGTAATCATAAATCTCGGTGATCGTCCCTACCGTTGAACGCGGATTAAGCCCGACCGACTTTTGGTCGATGGCAATCGCGGGACTTAATCCCGTCACCGAATCCACATCGGGTTTTTTTAACTGTTGCAAAAAGTTTCGGGCGTAGGCAGATAAACTTTCGACGTAGCGACGCTGCCCTTCTGCATAGATTGTATCAAACGCTAAAGATGACTTTCCAGACCCGCTAAGACCCGTAAAAACTGTGATCTTATTGCGGGGAATTGTTACCGAAATATTTTTTAAATTGTGTTCTCTAGCATGGCGAACCACAATTCCCTCTTGAGTAGTAACCGACGCAGACACTGGTTCCAATTTTTTCTGATTTTTAGCCATGCCCGCAATTATTTCAGGGAGTTACCCTTCTGACAAGACGGACAGAGTCCATAAAGTTCTAATATGTGAGAAGTCAAAACGAAGCCAAAATGATCGGCGACTTGGCTTTGTAATTTTTCAATTTTTGGATTTTCAAATTCGCAGATTTTACCGCAAGATGTGCATGTCAAATGATCATGATGATGCTGTGTTGTTAATTCGTAACGCGAAGATTGGCCGCCCATACGCACTTCGGTGACGTATTTTTTTTCCGCTAAGTTTCTTAAGAAGCGGTAAACCGTGGCAAAACCGACAGTG
>JAYTHR010000180.1:0-5236 GCA_043732425.1 Bdellovibrionales bacterium | reverse complement strand
TTGGATTTTTAGCAACCTCGGGCACTTTAAAAATTCTGCAGCCGACACTCAAGCGCTACGCAGAACTTGTAAGTACCGAACAGATCGATAACTTGAATGGGTTTTTCAGAATTGACGCTTTAAAAAATATAGAAAAAATGAACCAAAGATTCGGCAGTAAACCCTTATACACACGGGACACCTTAACCTTAAACCAGCAGGAAGCTGAGAAATACTTTGCAAAATCAAAACTTAAAGTGGCCGAGGCTCAAGGGGTAGATACTTACGGACAACCGAATTATCCATCCAGTGTTTTTCTAGAAACGATGGCGAAATCGTTTGGCGGTAAAACTTTAAAAGCCGAAGAAAAAAATCGACTCCGATCAACTTTAGACGTCCAAAAAGTTTACAAATTAAAGGATGTTCCAAAACCAAATCCAAAGGCCACGGGCATGACCGCTTTTTGGGAAAATCCGAACTTTGCCGATCGCTTTGCCGAAATGAAAGAAATGGGCGTTGACGTCATTCTGGATCCGCAGAAAAAAAATGGGGCTTTTTATTGGCCTAATAAAAAAGCGATTTACGTTTCACCAGACACCCCGTTTAATATTTTAGAACATGAATTCACCCATGCCCAGTTCGACAGTTACTTGAAACCATTTCTTGGAAGCGAAGCTATTATTGATGGAAAATTTCGAGCCGGAAGCAATCTGATCGATTTACTTCCGTCGGAAACCATCAGCAAAGTGGGTAAAAGTAATTTAGAGTACCTGCAAGGGCTGATGAAAAATTATGATACAAACTTAGCCGTTAATGAATCCCTGGCCGTGAAAAAACAACTTCAGGCCATCGGCTGGCGACCTTTAGATCCAGATTATTACTGGACAAAAATTTACGGAGGGTACTACCGCGTGTCTGAAATTCTAATGGTCGAAAAAAATGGAAAACTATCGGAAAATCAAAAACAACTTCTGACTTCCGAACTCACCCGCATGGGAGCCGACGCGGCCATGATGCGAAGTTTCGGCGCCGCTCAGAAACTCATCGCGCAAGTTAAAAAAGATATCGGTGACGGTAAAGTCGCTACGGCTTTAGTTTCGTGGAAGACTTTAGAAAATAACTTACTTAAAAAAGATGCTAAGAAAAATGAAGATGAGTATACTTATTTTTATAATACCTCGGGGGACCTAGTGCGCAGCTTAAAAAATAGCTCGAAACTTGAATATCTGAATTTAAAATCCAAGGACTAATAGACTTAGAAGGAAACCTAATTTTGGGACGGTGGCCAAAAGTCTAGCCTTTCTAACTGGCCTAGGTAAAAGCACTTTCATTTGACTGAATTTTACAGAATGAGATGATGACTCTAGCACTCTTCGCACGGAAGTTGGACGATGAAAAAAATTATAGCTTCCTATAAATCTCTTTCTATTACACGAAAAGTCAGTTTATTTTTAATAGTTTCGGCTGCAGTGTGCATTATCGGATCAAGTTTATTTACTTACATTCAAATTATTAGCACCTTGGAAAAATCAATGGGAGAAAATCTAGAAGCCATTGCGGCAACTGCGGCCCTTGGTATTCCGGTTGATGCGCATGACCGACTTGCTAAGGCTTTAGCAAATCACGAAGAAACTATTTTAGAAAGTTCAGATTTTAAAAAAATGCAGCAACTTTTAAAAAAAATTCAAATAGCAAATCATCTGAGTTCAGATGTGTACACGTTTGTTGCTTTAGATGAAGCGAAAGCGAACATGACATTTCTTACCATGAGCAGCGATACGCCGTACGTCGGCAATCAGCTTGCGATGGACCCCATGGGTGCGAAAACCTTAAAAGAAGGTATTCCGACACATACCGGAATTCACCAAGACACGGAAGGCCGATGGATTTCTGCCTTCGCTCCGATTTTGGGTCCTTCAGGAAACGTGGCGGCGGCTTTGGAAATGGATTACCGGGTGGATGTCGAAGTTTTCCAAGCTAAAAAAATATTAATCATGAAACTTTTAGGCTCGGGTCTCGTCATCATTTTAATTTCGATGGTACTGGGACAGTACTTAGGTTCAAATCTTTCCGGCGATATACAAGTCATCGGAAATGTTTTAAAGTCGACGGCTGAAGAAGCCGTACAAAGCGGTCAGCTCCTAAGCCAAACAAGCTTGGACCTTTCAAAGTCGGCCGAGGCTTCCGCAAAATCGATTCAAAGAACCGTAGCCGCAATCGAAGAAATTTCTAGTACCGTAAATCTTTTGGCTCAAAATGCCCAAGCTGCCAATGAACTTTCGAGCCAAAGTGCCGTTTCTGCCGACCGCGGCGTCGAAGAAATTGAAAAATTAATTCATTCGATGGCCGAATTGGCCGAAGGGTCTAAAAAAATGAAGACCACCTTAACCGTGATAGATGACATTTTTTTTCAAATTAATATCTTGGCCTTAAATGCGTCGATCGAAGCTTCGCGGGCCGGCGAACAAGGAAAAGGTTTTGCGGTGATTGCCGAGGCCATTCGTGATTTGGCCCAGCGAAGCGCGCAAAGTGCCAAAGAAATAGCGAAAACTGTTCAAGACAATGTTCAGAAGGCTGAGGCTGGAAGTCAGGTCGCTGATCTTAGCCAAATTGCTCTGCATGAAATTTTACAAAATATCCAAAAAGTTCAAGTGACTAACCAAGGAATTGCCACGGCCAGCGAACAACAAGCGCTAGGAATTAGTGAAATTGCTCAAGCCATGAGTCAACTTGATACAGCCACTGAGGCCAATGCAAAAGCGTCTGGACAAGTCGCTACGTATTCTGAATCGATGGTGAAGTCGGCAGGATCGTTACTGAAAATAACCGAGCGACTCAGCGGTTCTATCACGGGTTAATCGCCTCGAGCTCAATCAAATACTATTCGCCTAAGGTAGAGTCCATATAGGCGTGCGTTGAAGTTTTTATTGCTACGCTTTCTGGATAACGTTAAACTAGGGAGCGAATACTACGAAAGGTATATTGTGAAAAAAATTATAGTTTTAGGTTTATTAGCTCTTTCAACCGTATTTTCATCGGCTTCTATCGCCGGAGAATGTGTCTTAAAAATTAAGCGCGAAGCTTGTCCAGGTAAAGAATCATCTGCTTTAAAACCTTACGGTGGTAAGGAAGAAACAGAAGAAAAAAACACGACCGGAAGCGCGGCGACTTGCAAAGCTATGGCAGAAAAGTCTGCTAAGATCGTTCGTAAAGGAACTTTAGCAAAAAAGACGATCTCGTATAGTTTTGATGGAAAAGACTCAGCTACGACATCCGATTCCGCAGAGTGCAAATAACCAATAACTTTCTAAAGCAAATTTAAAAACGGATATCAAGAAATTGATATCCGTTTTTTTTACAAAAACGACTAATTAAAAATAATTTGTCGAATATAAATTATTTAAAATAAATTATTTAGGATACTTTTTTCTGTTTGAAATGGTTTTCTAGACTGCGCGCAATTTTTTCGACAGATAAAACGGTATGAATAGCACCTAGTGCGATGGCCTCTTTGGGCATCCCGAATACGACGCACGAGGCTTCGTTTTGAGCAATATTATAACTTCCCGCATTCTTCATTTGTAATAATCCGGCGGCCCCATCCCGTCCCATCCCCGTTAATATTAACCCTAAAGCATGAGCACCAGCGGCTTTAGCTACAGAATTAAAAAGGTGATCCACGGCCGGACGCACGCCGTACAGCGTGGGCTTTTGATTCAAACTAACGTGATATTTTGTTCCGCTACGAATGAGTTCCATATGAAAATTTCCTGGGGCTAATAAAACTAATCCCGCGTGAACTTCATCCCCGTCCTGCGCTTCACGAACTTCAAAATTACAAATTTTTTGAAGCGACATCGCAAAGGTTTTTGTAAACACGGGCGGCATGTGCTGAACAATAACAGTTCCAGGTATGTCTTCCGACATCTCGGAAAGAATTGTTTTCAACGCTTCGGTTCCACCGGTAGACGCCCCTATAGCCAGAATTTGCTTCGTCGTCTGACTTCGTGGCAATCCCGAACTTTTCGTGGTGTTACGGCGTTGTTCTCGTTTTTCAGCCGGAGCCGCTATTCGAGCCCTCGCCACATTTTTTACGCGCGTGATCAGTTCAACGGACATTTCCTCGAAGGACTGCATGATTTCATTTGAAGGCTTAGCCAGGATGTCGATGGCACCAATTTCTAAAGCACGTAAAGATTCTCGCGCTCCACTTTTCGATAAACTGCTGATGACCAAAGTGCGCACGGGAAAATGCTCCATCACTTTTTCTAAAAAAGTGAGGCCATCCATTTTCGGCATTTCGATGTCCAAAGTCATCACGTCCGGATGAAGAGTGACAAGTAATTCACGCGCTTGAAAGGCATCAGAAGCTGTTCCGACCACTTCAATTTCTGGATCACTGGACAGTATTTTCGAAAATAAAGTCCGGATCACCATAGAATCATCAACAACCAAAGCTCTTATTTTCATGGGATCCTCTGATAAACGGCGATGTCTATGGTTTTAAGGTTGGGGCATTTCACCACCCCGGCTTCGGCATGACCTAAAAATAAATACGACTCCGGAGAAAGTGCGGTGGCAAAATTATTAATGATTGCGACCCGGGTTTCAAAATCAAAATAAATTAAAACGTTACGGCAAAAAATAATGTCAAAGGGAAACTGAAACGGAAAAGATTTGGTGATCAAATTAAAGGGCGCAAAATCGACCAGGTTTCGTAAACGCTGATTGACCTGGTACCCATTCATCTCTTGATCGTAAACTGACGTAAAATATTTCTGTCGTAGCGGAAGTGAAACGTTAACCATTTCAGCCGCCGAGTAAATACCCTCACTGGCTTTTTCCAGAACTTGCAAATCAATATCAGTTGCTAAAATTTTTAAACTAAATTGTCGTAAAGACAAACGGACTTCATCCAGAACCATCGCAATCGAATAAGGCTCTTGTCCCGTACTCGCGGCCGCGCACCAGATGCGAAGTTCGCCATTAAAATTTTTACGACTGACAATTTCTGTGACTAAAGCTTTTAATATCGGGAAGTGCTTTTCTTCTCGAAAAAATTCGGTCGTGTGCGTCGTTAAGGCGCTACAGAGTTCGTTCAGATACTTCACGTCACCTGATTGCAAAAGTTCGATATATTCTGAATATCGAGTAAGACCGTTTTCGCGTAAAACTTTGTTCATGCGCCCAGCCATTAAAAAGAAATTTTTTTCGTTCTCGGGAAGATAAATACCGGCATGCTTCTTTAAAGCAGCTG
>JAYTHR010000179.1:0-1495 GCA_043732425.1 Bdellovibrionales bacterium | reverse complement strand
GTTCTGCAAAAAATATAATCTTAGCAGGTGGAGCACAGGCGAAAAATATCTTCTGGCAAGTTGCTGGCCAAGTGACAATCGGAACCACGGCTCACTTTGAAGGAATCATTCTCTGTAAAACAGCGATCGTTATGCAGACGGGGTCATCGATGAACGGCCGTGCTTTAGCGCAGACCATGGTCACCTTAGATAACAGCACGATTGTACAGAAATAATTTGTACAGAAATAATTTGTGCAGAAGTAATTTTCTGTCATTCACCGAAGTTCGCAGTTGATCGTAAAAAATCAAGGCCTCAGCCCATGCAGTTCCGTAATGGATACTGCTTGGTGTTCGGGGTGTTCTTTTAAATAATCTATCATCAAAGATGCCGCTTGCACTGATTGCGGGTGAATATCATGAAAGAGAATAATTCCCTTCTGCATTGAATTCATCTGACTGACGACGCGGTCACGAATTGACTCGGGATTCGTATCCTGCCAATCCATCGAATCTATGCGCCAAAAAAAATGATCCAAATTCAAAGCACCAAAACGATCTCCAATCAAGTCATTGTGAATTCCTGAACCATAAGGCAAACGAAAGTAGCGGACTGGCCTTGCAAGAATGACCGAAAGATCGGCGACGGATTGATTAATTTCTCGGTCTAAAGTGGCATTCCGCCAAGTGATGTAGGCCGCATCGTCTGCGGGTGGCAACTGGGCAAGCTCGTGCTTAAAGACTTTATTATCGACTAAATTCAGATCCAAGGCCGAAGTTGATTTGGCTAAAATTCCCAGATCAGCATGCCTTTCCGAATGGGATCCAATAATGTATCCCTGAGCATTAAATTCATTAACTATATCTTTTAGATTCGATGCATTTTGCCGCAACCAAAAGAACGCGGGCTTGGCCATTCCCGCAGTGGCCCAGGTATCGCGAATGACCCGAGAGTACTGAGCATGGGGTCCGTCATCGTAGGAAAAAATAAAATGACCTTTGGGTAAGCCCGATCCCGACCAGTCTCGGTGGGCCCAATCAAAGGTGGCCTGCTGAGGTTTACGCTTCGAAATTTTTTCGAAGCAACTGCCGGGTTGATCTGCAAGGCGATCGGCCGCAGCTGCGATATTTTTTCGATTTGATTTTACGAAGGCCGAAAATTCCCGATTAACCAGAGGGTTAAAAGGAAGACCCGTCGCGCTACGAAAAGACTTCACACAATTTATGTGGCCGCAAATCTGCTCTTCCCGATCGGCTAGCAAGCGAAAAAATTGACCCATCGAAGCGGCATAAGCCGAGTCTTTGCGATCGAGCTTGGCAAATGCGCCAAGAGTTTGAAATAACCAGCGGACATAATCAATTCCTAAAACATGGGCGTGCTGGGTCATATAAATTAAAATCTGTTCCGCATGATCATGGTTTCGTCGAACGCTCATCAGTTTGCAATAAAGTTCTGACTTATACAGTTGGTCGCTTGCGGTTTCGCTCGTTATTTTACTCATGGATTCGTCGAAGTA
>JAYTHR010000178.1:0-5284 GCA_043732425.1 Bdellovibrionales bacterium | reverse complement strand
ATGTTCTGTTGAAAAGTGAACCGATGATCGAAGCCCACGCGCTAGAGCTTTCAAAAAGCTTAACATCGAAGAAAGACGAGTATCTTAGTATTTATAGAAAATCGATTTTGAACCAGTCGGCCCGTATTTTAAATGAATCTATCGAAACGGCATATGAAAAAGAGCTGACTAAACTAGAACAACTCAATTTAACTCATTTCACCCCGGATCTTAGCCGACAGATTGCTAAAAATAAATTAGAGCTTAGCTTTCGACTTAAGAACCTCAATGCTGTTGAAAAAATCGCGACCGAATTACTGGCTATGAAAAAAATAAGTCCAGAAGATCAAGAAATTGCGCGTCGTCATTTAGCTTGGGTCGCGGAATTAAAAATGAATTTTAAGTTAGCCGTTCATTTCTTGTCACAGATTAAGCCAACGACTAAAGATCAGGCCGATCACGCTTTCAAAATAGCAACACTTCAAGAATTGGCGCAAATCAATCCTACAAAAGCCTATGAAAAATTTCTATCCATTTCAACGCGAAGCCACCAGAGTGCTTTTGCGGCTCATCAGATCGTAATCTTCTCGAAAAAGCCGTCACAAGCTTTTAGCAAATATCAGACTATTTTGCAAAAAGACCCAAGCTTGTTTTCATCGGCTGGTTTGTTTGTATTCGAAAAAACAAAAGATCAAAATCTGCTAAAACATCTATTACAAAACAGCGCCTTAAAGAAAAGCTTCGAAGGACAGGTATTAGCCCATTGGTCCCAGTTTCAGGAACTGAAACAAATTAACACCCAGATGAAAAAAGCAGTCATTAAAGGAAAATCTGAGAAAACTTTAACGAAGGCCATTGTCGCTCGTAATAAGATGATTCAAAAAATTGAAAGTTTAGCGAACACGGCCATTAAGAAGAAAGACACTGTGTTACAGATTATTTACCTAGCCCAGATTGCAGACGATAAAAAACGATTGGCTAGCGACATACTCAATTTACCTTTACCCAAGAGCTTAAAAGCGGATGAAAAATTAGCTTACCAGAGCCAGGTTCAAGCGCTGGTTAAGCCTTACCAGGATGAGTCTCAGGTCGTCATTATTAAGACGCAAAATCTTTGGAAAGAGGCCTTAGTTAAAAATAGTTTCCTAAATCAGGCACAGTGCTTGGCGCAAAATACCAAGCCCGGGTGCCAATTAGCGACCGAAGAGGTCACACAACTACGAGCGGCAGCAGGCCTTGTGGGCGTTAATAACGATGGCTTTGAAAAACTTTCTGAACAGCACCAAAAAACGTTATCTGAGGCGCAAACATTAAGTCTGAAGGTTCAGGAAAATCCATTTAACCTGAATGATTTAGCTAAGTTGAAAATTATACAATCAAGCTTGGGACGTGGCCCCATGGTTGCTTACATAGATAGTCGCATGGAAGAGCTAAAAACGAAGCGAGGTCGAAATTGAAAACAAAAATTATTTTTTTAATTTTAATTCTGAGCTCTTCAGTTTTTGCCGCTACCAAAGCTTCAAAAGCGGTAGCGAATAAGAATGCGAACCTGAGCACAGATATAAAATTTGATGGTCAGTTAGTCGGCGGTAAAATTCAAAATCCTTTCGAAACTTTGGCCGTTGTCGAAAATGAAAAAAATATTGATGATCTTATTGGCGTACGAACTCAGTTTTCAGACCGCAGCAAAAAAGCAAAGGGTATGAGGTAATTATGTTTTATTTAAAAGATTCATCAGGACAAGTTGTTCGCTCGATTGATTGGTCTACTGAAAAAATAATTTTCTTACAAAGACATGACACACAACGAGTCGAATCAACCGAAGACCTGGCGCAGTATGATGATTTAAAAATTTCTTACACTATTTTAGATGTCGTTGAAAAAAGTGAATTTTCAAAAAACCGTTTGCACGTCATTAAGGACCTTAAAGGGGCCCTCACATTAGTGCAAGATGCAGATCAAATTTTACCGAATGTTATTCTTCCACAAGATGATAAGAAAAGTTTTGAACTGATTTTAAAAAGATCAGCTCAGGTTAGCGGTGGTCTTGCGCTTCTATTTTACGGATTAAGTTTTATAGTTAAGGGCGCTGTGACGCCAAAGCCTGAATTACAAATTGTCCAAGTCATGGACCGAAAACAAATTGAAAAATCGATCGTAGTCCCCTTAGCAGTTGAAAAAAAATTAGCGCATCGAAGTCCAAAAATGCATCGATCAGCTATCGCAAAAATGCCGATCAGAAAAAATACGCACGTTGCCCAATCTAGCGGTGTTCTAGGTATTCTAGGCAGTTTAAAAAAATCATCACAGCAGGGCGGACTAAAGTTAAATGACGCCCAGGCTTCAGCAGGTATTGGCCGCGGAGGCACACAAGGTAGCGGCGGCGTGCAAACTTCGGTTTACGCGAAAGGCATGTTTGCGGCTCCGTTAGGGTCCGGCGGTAAAGCCAACGGGGCGGGTGGTTACGGAACACGCGGTAAAGGCGGCGGAAAAGCTGGCTACGGAGAAGTCAGCTTGGTCGGTTCAGGATCTTCTTTTTTTCAGCCAGTTGAAAGCGAAGCCTGGTTTGGTGGTGGTTTAGATCGTAACGAAATTGCGGCCGTCATTAATCGTCATCTCAGTGAAGTTCGTTATTGCTACGAACAGGGTCTGCAACAAAAGCCAAAATTAGCCGGTCGTTTATCGATGAATTTTATGATCGGGCCGAATGGGATTGTTTCCACGGCAAAGGTTATGAATTCTAGCTTAGGTCACGTGGCCGTTGAAACCTGTATTCGCGATCATTTAAAAACATGGAATTTTCCAAAACCCGAAGGCGGAGTTACCGTCAAAGTTTCTTACCCATTTATTCTTCGCCGTGTCAGTGACACATAAAAGGAAATTTATATGAAATTAACTAAGACAGTGAGTATTTTAAATTTAAGTTTTTCAGCGATCCTACTTTTCTCTGGCTGCGGGGCGGATTCCACAAACCCTTTAGCTAAGTATAGCGGAATTAAAGGGACAACTGCGAATGATCAAAAAGCAAGTCCTCAAGAATTTATTGGTGGCGGACTATTCCTTGTTCAAGTCGAAGGAACAAATCAAGTTAACAATGGTCATTTTATCGAAGGGCAGGAATCTGAAGTGCTACTTCGCGTGTCGCCGAAGTTCAGTTCGATCACGAAGTATTCAGTGCAGATGACCGATTTTTCGATCACCGACCGACCCACTTTGTCAGCGACCGATAAGCCAGGACAGTATTCTTTAAAGTGGAATCCAACGTTAGGACTTATTCCCAGCGGCGACTGGAGTAAAGCGTTCGCGGCTCAAATTCAAATCGTTGTCATTGCCGCTACAAATCCACTTCTAGAAAAAACGGCAACCACCCAAAGTTTAGATATCGTCGTCAACCGTAGCCATGAACAACCTAAAATTGCGGGGCGTTCTGATTTATCAAAAGGAGTTGATGAAGGTGTTGCCACAGAATTCACGGTCGATGTGATCGATCCGGGAACTTTAACCAGCCCAAGAATTCCTGAAATCCAAATTACCCCGATCATGTATTCAAATACTGAAGCCTACCGCGCTAATGGGTCTCGTTATGTCATTTTAAATGATAATGATAAGAAGCATCCTAATAATCCAGAAAAAATTTCTACTTCGACTTATCGTTTTTATTACACTATTAATGTCATTGATTTGGCCTTAGACCGTGATCGCGTAGGCGAAGAAATTCCATCAGCGGCTAATGTTGATATGTGTTTTCAAATGCGCGCCATCAGCGTGGTGGGAACCTTGTCAGATCAGCTGCAAATTTGTACGAAGGCCCGTTACGCGGCCCAACCACCAGTTATCCTGTTTGCAGAAAATCAGACGCAGGAAATAAAAGCGGGAGTGCCAACAACGCTAACTGTAAAAATTTCTACGCAGCATCCGCAAAGTATTATTACCGTCAAAAATCTTAAAGCTATTATTGCCAACTTAACCGGTCAGAAAGACATTAACTGCGCAGCGGAAGCTGCCGATAAAATGAATTCGCAAATCTGTGTCATCAAGTGGACGCCAGCTTGTATCTCTTCGACAGCTTCATATAAGATTTCGGTTAGTGCAGATTCAAGCCTTGGCAGTAAAATAAAATCAGGCGCTCTGACGAAAACCTTTGATGTGACTCCGGATCTTATTGCCTGCCCCGTAGCAAAACCCGTTACAAAACCCGTTACAAAACCAGTAACAAAACCAGCAGCAAAAAATGCAACTAAATCCTCTACTGGAGGGAACAAATAATGAAATCACTTATTTCAAGTTCAATCTCATTATCACTTTTGCTTTTAGTCTCGGTCGGAAACTTAAGCTTAGCTGAAGCCGAGACAAAAACATTAAAATCTGATTTTCAAACATTAGGCGACAATCAAGAAGTCATTGATCGCGTGCAAAAGTTAGATAATCAGCAAAGAATCCGTGTAGTCCAAAATCGTATGATGGACCGAAACAATCGCCTCGAGCTGGCGCTGAATTTAGGGGCCCTGTCTGGCGGTGACAGTTACGTACAAACAAAAAATTTAGGGGCCATGCTACAGTTTCACATCAATCCAAAATGGTCTGTGGGATTAACGTACGAAAAAGATTATAACAGTTTAAATGCGGAAGGTTCTCGTCGTTACGATGCGGCTTTCGAATGCCAGAAAACAGATCCTTCGTGTGCCACTCGCTTTCCCGCAGTCGATTTTCCAATCGACACGCGCTTGCTTTCGGTGACCTATTACCCGATCTACGGGAAATTAAACTTATTCGATGCAGGAATTGCGCAATTTGATTTGTACACGACTCTTGCTTACGGGCAGAAAACATTAAATTCCGGAATTTCGAACGTTTTAGCGGCCAGTGTGGGTGCCGGAGTTTGGTTGAATTCCTTTTTAACGGCTCGTCTTGAAGGCCGCTATGAAAGTTATAAGGATTTACTACAGACAGAAAATCGGTTACAAAGTGGCTTCTCTGTGATCGCGAGTCTGGGTGCTATGTTATGGTAAAGCTCAGCGTCTTCTTTTTTTCGGTTCTTCTTAGCATGACTGTCTCTGCGGCCGCGGTCAGTGGTGCCTCAGAGGCTGACTTGATGGAATCAGCGCGGACTCATTTTGCGCGCGGACAGTTTAAAAAAGCCATCGAGCTTTACTCCTCAATTCCGGCGTCGAGCGACTTTTGGCTGGATGCTATTGAAGAAAGAGCTTGGTCAAATACGCGATTAGCTGATTATGAAAGCGCTTTAGCAGATTTGCACTCGATCACATCTTCTGTTTGGAGTTCTCAAGTGGGTCCCGAGACTTAC
>JAYTHR010000177.1:0-1500 GCA_043732425.1 Bdellovibrionales bacterium | reverse complement strand
AAAAAAATTAAAAGCACCTGTTTACTTAGAAGCTTTAAGCCTATTAAAAAATGACGAATCTATTTCGCAGTGGGTTTTAAAATCGACTGATGGCATGGTAAAAAAATTATTTAAAGACAAAGCTTGCGCTAGTGTTATTCGAATTGGCGGGGTGCCAACCTTAAGGTTTTGGCGTGATCTAGAAAGTGAATTTAAAGACATACCGGTATTTAATTTCACAGAGCAGCCTTTTTCAGGTTTGGCAAAACCCAGCCAAAATTTTTCCATTGATTTTTCAATGGCCTCTGAAAACTTCATCCCGTCAGATAAATTACATGACTATTATAACAAGGACCTGAATCTGCAGCTTTTGAAGAAAGATCTTTTAGAAAAACATCTAGATTCTGAGCCTTGTTTTGTCGATCAGCTTTCGAACCACGTTCAACAGCAGCCCATTTATTTAGGAAATTCACTGCCGATTCGCGAGTGGGACCTATTTTCAGAAACTCACTTTGGTCAGTCTCAAGATGTTTATGCAAACCGCGGCGCTAACGGAATCGATGGCCAAATTGCCACTTATCTTGGATGGTCCCGGGGTTTAAAGGTTTCGTGGTGCCTCATTGGTGATTTGACGGCACTTTATGATTTGGCCGCACTAGGGCTATGCGCTTCAGCGGCAGAGGATGAAAAAAAGAGAATTGTTATTATGAACAACCGGGGTGGGCAAATTTTTAAACGAATTTTTAAAAATGATCACTTCATAAATTCTCATCAAATTGAATTTCAAAACTGGGCCCAGCTTTGGAAATGGGATTACATTTTAATTAAATCCGCATCAGGCTTTGATCAGTTAAAAAATTTAAAATCTCATCGTGTCGTTATAGAAATTCAACCTGATCTTGAACAGACACAAAATTTTTGGGATGCTTGGGACTTAGCGTGCAGCAAAATTTAATTTTTGCTCTGCATGGATTTTTGGGTGAAGCCTCTGATTGGTCGCTAGTCCAGCGTGAACTGGAAACAACTGTAAAAGATAAGATAACATGGGTTGCTCCAAATTTATTCTGTAAAGAATCTTCACCTATTCGAAGTATGCACGACGTGCCGATTGAATTTTTAAATTCTTACCAAAAAGAATTCGAAGTTCCGGGCCGAAAAATATTTGTGGGCTATTCGCTTGGAGCACGCCTGGGGATGCATTTTTTAGAAAAGTATGCTGATCGGTTTGACCACTTTATATTTGTATCGGCTCATCCTGGATTACAGTCCGACGAAGAGAAGCTGCAACGAAGGCAAAGTGACCGTAATTGGTCTCAGTTAATCACTGAGGCGGGATGGGGAAATTTTTTACAGCAATGGAATTCTCAACCAGTGTTTAATTCTTTAGCGAAAAATCCAACACTTGAAATAATTCGATTTGATTTAAAAAAATTAATTAAATCTTTAGATCTATGGTCTTTAGGTCAGCAAAGCGACATGAGAAGTTTGCTGCTTAAATATCAAGAGAAAATCACTTGGAGT
>JAYTHR010000176.1:0-15860 GCA_043732425.1 Bdellovibrionales bacterium | reverse complement strand
GAACCCGCTTCCAGGGCCACTGTTCGTTCAATCATATTTTCTAATTCGCGCACGTTACCTGGATAATTATATTTTTTTAAAATATCCATGGCTTCCGTCGAGATGGTCGAAATCGCTTTATTTAATTTATCATTATATTTTTTTAAAAAATGATTTGCTAACAGAGGAATATCTTCGGGTCTTTCTCGTAGTGCAGGAGTTCGGATGTTGATCACATTTAAGCGGTAATATAAATCTTGCCGGAAAGTTCCCTTGGCGACCATGTCTTCTAAATTACGATTCGTGGCAGCGATAATTCGAACTTCTACTTTCATGTCGTCTGTGGCTCCGACCCGACGAATGATGCGCTCTTGAATGGCTCGTAATAATTTGACCTGAATAGACAGCGGCAGCTCGCCCACTTCGTCTAGAAATAAAGTTCCAGAATCGGCGACCTCGAAAAGACCCACCTTATCGGCGATAGCTCCGGTGAATGAGCCTTTCTTATGCCCAAACATTTCTGATTCCATTAAGTTTTCAGGAATCGCTCCGCAGTTGATCGTCACAAATGGCTTATCTTTCAAAGGACCATTATAGTGAATAGCTTTAGCGACAACTTCTTTACCCGTTCCGGATTCTCCGGTAATCATCACATTCGTGGGAGATTGTGATACGCGACGTACTAAATCAAAAATTGCATGCATCGGCGCAGAATTTCCAACCATATTTTGGAACGAGTATTCTTTAACCAGTTCTTTCTTTAAAATGCGCACTTCAGTTTCTAAGTTTTTTGAACGAAGAGCATTATGGATATTCAACCGCACTTCATCGATTTTAAATGGCTTCGTTACGTAGTCATAGGCCCCCATCTTCATGGCATCGACCGCTGTTTCCGTCGTTCCAAAAGCAGTGATCATCATAAAAACCACATCAGGATAACTATCCTTCACGTGCTTCAGAAGTTCAATACCCGTCACGTGAGGCATCTGCATATCGGAAATCACCATATCGAATGATTTTTTAGTTAAGACTTCTTTCGCCTTCTGCCCGTCTTCTGCCGTAGTGACCTCGTAGCCTTCTTTTTTCAACATGATTTCTAAAAATTCGCGTATAGACTCTTCGTCATCCACAACTAAAATTCGCGATTTCATAACAGTATCCTCTTTCTTTTAATGCCCTAGCTTAGGGAATTTTATTATAAACTCAGTTCCGTATCCAACTTCGCTATCCACTTCGACCACTGCACCGTGCGAATCTAAAAT
This sequence comes from Bdellovibrionales bacterium, assembly GCA_043732425.1. Taxonomy (GTDB): domain Bacteria; phylum Bdellovibrionota; class Bdellovibrionia; order Bdellovibrionales; family Bdellovibrionaceae; genus Pseudobdellovibrio. The sequence continues at coordinate 14,619 of JAYTHR010000176.1, read as the reverse complement.
CTTATGAGTCACGGCTAATCCAAGGCCGGTGCCCTTTATTTTCGTCGTGTGAAAAGGTTCAAAAAGTCTTTTTTTGGTTTCTGGTTTCATTCCTTGACCGTTATCTTTTATAAATACAATCACGCAATCTTCATCGCTTGAAATAGAGATATCTAGTTGCGGACTCGGTGTAGTTTCCATCGCCTGAATCGCATTGATGATGATATTTAAGAAAGATTGTTTTAACTTTTCTGAAAATCCAAGAATTTTTTGCGAGTTCAGACGCACATTCCAAGTTAAATCTTTAAGAAGATTTGGACTGAGTTTCACATTTTGAATTACTTCTTCTAGCACCAGAGAAAGCTCCACAATTTGATCCGGTCGCTTTTCAGGTTTAGCGTATTCTAAAAACTCGGTGATTAAATTATTTAAACGATCGATTTCTTTTAATATAATCTTCATCAGTTTTAACTGATCTGTATCGTAGGCTTCGCTAGAAAGCATTTGCACGCTTCCACTGATGCCGGCTAAGGGATTTCTTATTTCGTGTGCTATGCCCGCCGCCAACTGACCAATGGCAGCCAATTTTTCTTTTTGCTTCAGTTGCTCTTCCAGCCTTCGTAAATCGGTCACATCTCGAACGAGTGAAATCGTTAGCTGGTCATTAATTTCCTCATCAAAATAATTAGTCTTATCAATTTGAAAAATTCTCTTTTCGGAATTTGAACGTAAAACAAAATGAATGTCCGCAGATGAAGCTTGATTTTGTGACTGCCCTAGAAGTTGCTGAATTTCTTCCGCTCCTAAAAGCAGGCTGTCTTGAACAAACGTGTTCTGCATCAGTAAAGATTTATTTTTCTCACTCACGATCAAGCCAAGAGGAATTTTTTCCAATAAAACTTTAGCAAATTCAGCTTGTGATTTCGATTTTTTTTGAACCCGGGTCAAATCACTTTGGATATTAAATATTTCACTTTTTAACTGGCCCGAGACGATAATAACGGCCAGGTAGGATAAATTAAATAAGGCTAAAGTCAGGATATTCTGCACAGAACCCGTCTGCATAATCGTCAGGTTCATGATCGAAATTCCGAATGATGCCAGTAGACCCAGCCCGCATAACTGAATAAATTCTAAATCAAAACTGGCCAGAAATAATAAAAAAAGCTCAATCACCAGTAAAAAACTTGAAAGCTGAGGAAAGGACCTCATGAACAAGACGAGGATACCGAAATCCATCGCATAAGAAAAAAAAGGTCGCAGACTTTTTCCTTTTGGCGGAGTACTGAAAAAGTGCAAATACAAATGGTGCGTAAAAATTCCGATGAAGGCTAAATAAAATGAAAAAATGAAATCGACCTGTAAAAATGGTTTTTGCAGAAGAATCAGAACTTGAAACAATAAAAAATAAATAATAAGAGCGGCCGTTCGAACTTTGCTTCGAGCCTGCTGATCCAGTAGAAATTTAAAATTGATTGCCTCGCCCGTCATCAGCCTCCAATAGTATCGGATAGGCCAAAGATTGGCAGGTACATAGCCACCATGATGACCGCAATAACTCCACCCAAGACGACCATCAAAAGTGGCTCGATCAACGAGGTCATGGCTTTCACGGAATTTTCAACTTCATCTTCATAAAAGTCAGCGATTTTAGAAAGCATCGTATCCATCGCACCGGATTGTTCGCCGATCGCCACCATTTGCGCCACCATATGCGGAATTTCTTTTTGCCGCGCTAACGGCTGATGAAAAGGCTTTCCGTTTGTAACGGATTCTTTACAGGCGATCAAGGCTCTTTCAATCACCGAATTTCCTGAAGTTCGTGCCGCGATGTCGATCGCCTCAATTAAGCCGATACCGGAAGAAAGAAGTGTTGATAAGGTACGGCTCATCCGCGCGACACTGGCCTTTTGGACCATGTCACCGAATAGCGGAGCATTAATTATAATTTCATCAAACTTTTTTTGTCCCTCTGTCGTATTCAGATAGGACATCAAGGCCACCACGGAAAGAAATCCGCCGACAATAATGAGAACCCAGTTACCGCGCATAAATTTTGAAAGGTTCACGATCATTTGAGTTAAAGCCGGCAATGGTTTTCCTGATCCGGAATAAAATTCCTGAAATTTAGGAATAATAAAAAAGATAATTCCTGAAACAACAATCACCGCAACACCCGTGATCACGGAGGGCATAATCAAAGCGCCCTTAACCTGATTTTTAATTTTTTCATTTTTTTCAATGTACGACGACAGACGCGTCAGGATGGTATCTAAAATACCGGCCTCTTCACCCGCGCGAATTAAATTACAGTAAAGCCGATCAAAAACTTTCGGATGCTGCTGCATCGATTCTGAAAGGCGTTTACCCACTTCAATCGAAGCGCGTATTTGAATCAAGGCTTCTTTCAGAACGGCATTTATAGAACCTTCCGATAAAATACGGATGGCATCAGAAATTGGAATACCTGAATTGATTAAAGTTGCGAACTGTCTGGTAAATATTTGTAATTCTTTAGATTTTATTTTAGGTGCCAAAAATCCGTTGATAAAATTTTCTAACTCGCTGCCACCTTTTTTTTGCGTATCAATGTCTAATTTCACTGGCATCAACTGTCGTGCGCGCAGCTTAATTTTCGCATCAGCTTCGTCACGCGCTTCTAAGCGGCCACGACTCATTTTTCCGGTAATCGATCGTGCTAAGTAAGTATAGACTGCCATTTACAGGCCCATTTTCTTCAAAGTTGCATCCAGTTCTTCGGGGTTATCAGAAGCAGCAAAAGCAGCTTTCACGTCGATTTGACGGCGCACTAAGTTTTGAATGATGGATTGATTAAATGTTTGGTAGTTTCCTTCTGCTAAATTTTTTAAATTTAACGAGCCATCGACTTTAAATGTCTGGACCACTTCGCTAATTTTTGCTTTATCACCCGGACGCAGTAAAAGGAGTTCGTAAATTGGAATGATAGAATCTCCCACTAGTTTTTGAACAACAATTCCGTTCAGTAAATTAAGAAAGCGGTAAATAAGTCCCGGACTTAAACTTTCAAAGATTTGTTGTAAAACCACAGCGACATTTTCTGCAGTTTGGCTGACGAAAACAGTTCTGCCCTGCTCGCCAAGTTCTATCCATTTTTCCCATTTCTTGATTGAATTCAAATCCAAAACTACATTTTCTAAGCCATCGTAAATCAGGTGATTCAGATCCCAGTCCAAGGTATCCGATCCCAGCTGAATAATATTATCAATCTCTGGCCATTGAAATTCATTCTCGAAGCTATGAATTCCAATTAAGTTAATCTTCTCATTTTGCTTTTTTTCTAATATTTCTGAAATCAGGCTGGATTTCCCGCCGCGGCGTGGGCCAGCAAATATGAATAAACCCTTTTCTTTTTTGAGTAGATCCCAAAATAATGGATTTTGTATTTGGCACTGCGCTTTTGGATTCGCATCGGCTAGGGCCAAAAATGCCCGGAAACAATCTTTTCGCTCGATAAACGAAATTTTCCAACTGTGCTCGGACGAAACAAATAATCCTGAAACAAAACCTTTAGTTTCGAGCAGAATCTTTTCATTTGGTTGAAGGCAAATATCTTTAAGATCTTCCCATTCATTCAACTGAAAAGATTCATCCTGTAACGGCACCCAGTCCAATCCGATTTTGACTAAAGCTTTTTGTCCCAAAACAAAAGAAATTTGACGACCATTTTTTTGAATGACTTGGTTTAACATTTTTTCGATCATTCATCATCCTTGACCGAAGAATTTATAACTTCTTCAACAGTGGTTTGTCCGCGAGCTAATTTCAATAAAGCACTTCGCCGCAAGGTGCGAACACCCGTTTCACGGCAGATTTGGCGCAGTTCAGAAATACTGGCATTTTTTAATATGGCTAGCTTTATTTTTTCAGTCATTGGCATCAGCTCGTATATGGCCTGACGGCCTTTAATGCCCGTGTTGTTGCACGTGCTGCAACCTCGGCCGCGGCAAATTTGAAAGCGCGGAATATCTATTTTGGGAACGCCGAGACCTATCAAAGTTGACTCGGGAACTTGAATAGGCTCTTTGCACGATTCGCATATTTTTCCTAAAAGACGTTGAGCGACAACAAGGTTTAATGTCGAGGTGATAATATAAGGTGCTACTCCCATATCGATGAGGCGACTAATTGTTGAGGACGCATCGTTCGTGTGCAGAGTGCTGACGACCATGTGACCGGTCGAGGCCGCCTTAAATGAAATTTCCGCAGTTTCTAAATCACGAATCTCTCCGACCATGACGACATCTGGGTCTTGTCGTAAAAAGGCGCGTAAAGCGACCGAAAAGGTAAGGTCAATTTCGGCATTCATCTGCACTTGATTAATACCATCTAAATTAAATTCGATCGGGTCTTCCGCCGTACAAATATTTGTATCGGTTTGATTGACCTCATGCAGGGCCGAATAAATGGTCGTCGTCTTGCCCGACCCCGTAGGACCGGTAATTAAAACCATTCCCTGCGGTAAAGTGATCGTGCTTTTTAACAGTTTAAGATCTTCTTCTTCAAAGCCCAACTTCTTCATGTCGAGCTGCAAATTCGTTTTATCCAAAAGACGCATGACAATCTTTTCACCCCACATGGTGGGAATAGAATTTACACGAAAATCCATCTCTCGATTTTCTTTATTCAATTTTATTTTTAAACGCCCATCCTGAGGGCGTCGCTTTTCAGAAATATCCATTTTCGACATAATTTTAATCCGCGACGAAATAGCAGGGCCCGATGACATCGGTGGACTGGCCGCTTCAAGCAAAACTCCATCCACGCGAAAACGCACGCGAAATTTTTTTTCGTAAGGCTCAAAATGAATATCTGAAGCCCTTCGCCGAATGGCTTCCAGCAACATACCATTCACAAACTTCACAACCGGAGCATCATCGCCGGTATTACCAACCTCAACCGCCACTTGCGATGTGAACTGAATTTCAGTTTCAGCGTCTTCCCCTTTGGAAATCAAGTCTTCGGTAGACACGGGATGATACTTGTTAATCGCCATCAGAATCGTAGATTCGGTCGCTACTACCGGTTGAATTTTACATTTCGAGATGTATCGTAAATCATCGCGGACTTGCAAATTACTTGGATCAGCAAAAGCGACAACCAGGGTCGTTCCCGCTTTCGATATCGGGATCACACAATGCTTTTCACAAAAATCTCGGTTAACCGTATCGACAACGACTTGATCAATTTCAAACTGCGAAACATCGACGCCAGGAAGGGTGTATTGCTTTTCAAGAGCCCGTAGAATTTGAGCGTCTTTCATAATGCCAAGGCTTACCAAGGTAGGTCCTAAACGTACTTTTAATCGCGCCGCTTCCGTCAAAGCAGTTTGCAATTGATCGACTCGAATCAATCCCTGCTTGACTAGAATTTCACCTAACTTATTCGCTACCATATATAGATAGCTTAATGAGTGTGACGTTTTTTGTAACTAGACGAACGAAGAGTTTTTAAGCATTTCTAGAATAGAGTGGTATTTGATGCGAAGTATTTCGATTTCCTCGATCACCAGGATCTCCGCACGTCGAGCTTCTTCCGCAAGAATAGGCTCATTTCTTGAGTTCATATCAATGAAAACCGCCCCGCGCGACAAAAAGTTAAAGTAAGCAATAGAATCATAGGCTTCAGGATTAATTTTTCGTTGAAGATTAGAAATTAACAAGACGCTGCTACTTTCTAATTGCGTCAGCTCATTCAAGGATACTGTCGAAATTTGAATACCGAAAGCATAAGTCTGAATCAATTTTTTAATTTGCAGTGCTTCTGAAGGCTTATTCGTCGCGATGATAATTTTGAAAAACCCGACTTGCGATAATTTATAAGTCATCGCTAAAACGAAATCGAAGTCACCAATAACAATCGCAGATTCAGAAGTCTTCAAATCCGCATTTTTTTGCAAGATAGCCGCGTAGACGGCTTCCGACAAAAGCTGCAGGGGTCTAAAACTAGTACCGACGCGAACAAAACAATCCGCAACGCCAAGGCGACTGGTCTTTACGTCAACGGACTTTAAGTGGGGCTTAAAAAGACTATAATCTCCGGAGCCTAGCTCGATCACGTTGTAATCTTTTTTTAGAACTTCTTCGGCGGTCTGAGGAATTTGAGACGTTTCATTCGCGGTCACTTCAAATTCTTTTTTAATTTCCAGTAAGTCAACAGAGTCATCCAGAGTCGGTTGACCAGAAAAGTAAAACAGCTTCATAAGGGAATTCCGAAATAATTTTTTGCTATTTCCAGATCCTTAAAAATTTGAACCTTCAGAGAATCTACCGAGGTAAATTTTTGCTCGTCCCGATGAAAATGACAAAGTTCTACAGTAATATGTTCGCCGTAAATATCTTGAGAAAAATTAAAAATATGCGTTTCGACTTTAAGATAAGGATCAACATTTTCAAACGTTGGATTTATTCCAATATTTGTAATCGAAGGAAAAACTTGGCCTTTGTATAAAACTTTCGAGAAGTAAACTCCAAGTCTTGGCGCAAATTCAATTTCGGGACTTAAATTAGCGGTCGGCACTCCTAATATGCGACCCCGCTTGTAGCCTACGCGAACGGGTCCTCGCAGATAGTAAGGCCTACCCAGAAACTCTTCCGCTTTTTTTAAATCTCCGTGTTCGAGCATTTTTCGAATTTGGGATGAAGAAACAATAATACCTTCTTTTTCCACGGCCGGAACGACCGTCAAGCCCCATTTTTTTCTATCACAAAACGTTTTTAGAAAATCAGTATTTCCGGTGCGTTGATTTCCGAAATTAAAATCGTAACCCACGACTAAATGAATCGGCTTGTAGAAGCGCTCAATATAATTTTCCAGGTAAGATTCTGCAGACATTAACGCTAAATCTTTACTGAATTTTTCTTCAATCAAATAATCAACTTGAAGTTTTTCAATCATTTCGGCCTGGTCTTTATAATCGAAAAGCCGGTGCACGGGCTCATCGGGCCGAAGTATCACTTTTGGATGCGGTTTGAAGGTACAAACGATCGACTGTGTATTTAATTCCTGGGCCGTCGTCACTAAAGTTCGTAGTAACTTCTGGTGACCCAGATGAACCCCGTCAAAATTACCTATGGTCAAAACAGACGAGTCAAAATGAGGGAGCTTCTGCTCTTGTGTTCGAATCCATTCCATAATCGATATATTACCCCATTAAGCAGTTGAAATAACCCGAGAAATTCGTTAATTTTGCATTGCGTGAAAACACCCCTGAAGAAAAAAATAGAGGCCTGGACTCGCTGGTTAAATATTAACCGCGGCTTTTGGCTCCGGGCTCTTCTCTGTTGGCTGATTGCCCTTTTTTTTCTGAAGTTTGATGAAAATGGTAATTACGATAATCGTTTCCGCCTGCGCGGCCAACAAAGCATTTCAAATCAAGTTGTGCTCGTCACAATTAAGACATCAGACTTTCTAAAAATTTATGACCTAAAAACGAATTCTTTGATCAACACCAACGAGCTTTCCGATCTCAGTGACAGCTTCTTTTGGGACCGCAGCTTATGGCAAAATTTAATCGCAAGTATTTTAAAACAAAATCCTCAATCGGTCGGTGTGACTTTATACTTCGGAGACAACATTGGACAGGTGCGGTTAACGACCGAAGAAATTATCACTTTTAAAGATAAAAAAGTCTTCTGGGCGACGAATTCAAGTGAACTTGAAAAACTATCATTACCCGTTGCGACTCGTCCCGACCGTTCAAATCTAGGGCATATCGACACTTTAAAAGACGATGATGGCATCAGCCGACGACTTCTGAACAATCCCAATTACTTACCCAATTTGGCTTTCCGCTTAAGCCAAAAAACGGATCAAATGCGTACATTGAAAAGTGTTCCCATTATTAATTTTGTAAATCCTGATCAATTTATCAATATCTCATACCTAGATATCGTCACTAAAAAAATTCCGAGTCATTTTTTAGAAGGAAAAATTGTACTCATCGGCACCGATAAAAATTCATTTTCGCAAATTCAAACACCCGTAGGCCTGATGTCCCGGCATGAGTACTGGGGTCAGGTTGTCGAAAACGTTATTCAAAATAAATTTATAAAAACTTTTTCTTTTTGGTCTTACGCCGCTTTTTTATTGTTATTAGCCCTCGTTTCGGTCGCTATTATTTCAAATTATCCTCAAAGCGTAGCACTTTTCTTTTTTCTGTGGCTGATTACGCTTTCGGCCGCTTTTTCAGCCTGGGTTTTTGATAGCTTGTCGTACTGGATTCCAATTGTTAGCCCGATGACTTTAATTATTTTTATCTGGGTTTTATTTACGGCCTATCAGGCTCTGAGAATTGAAAAAGCCCACATGAGGCTGAAGCAAGACCAAAGTTATCTGGCCGAACTCGAGCAGCTTAAAAATAATTTCGTCAGCCTAATCAGTCATGATTTAAAGACTCCAATTGCAAAGATTCAGGCCGTGATTGATCGTCTTATTGCTTCCAACCAAAACGCTCCGGAACTATCAGAAGATTTATCCAGCTTAAAAGATTATTCAGAAGAATTAAATCGCTACATTCAATCTATTCTAAAAGTTCTTCGAGTCGAATCTCGAGATTTTAAAATTTTGAAAGAAACGGCGGATATCAATGGAGTTATTGAAAACGTTGTCGAACGCATCAAACCGTTAGCCGCAAGTAAAGGAATTGACGTCGTCGTTAACTTAGAGCCGATGTTTCTGATTGAATTCGATGTCACTTTAATGACTGAGGTTTTCTTGAATATTATTGAAAATTCGATCAAATACACTTCCGACAAGGGTTCGATTCGAATTCACTCGTACGAAAATGAAACAGACGTTTTTGTCGAAATCACAGATACCGGAGAAGGCATCAGTGCCGAGGATCAAGAAAATGTTTGGAAAAAGTTTGTTCGTGGTAAATCTCAAGATTACAAAACAAAGGGAACTGGACTGGGTCTATATTTAGTGAAATACTTTATTGAACTTCACGGCGGAAAAATTTTTCTAAAATCAGAATTAAAAAAAGGCACGACGGTTTACGTGAGCCTTCCCCTTCACGCAGAGAATGAAGTAGGCTAAAAATGAAAATAACGGAGCAAAAATGCATTTAAAAACTTTAATTGTCGACGATGAAATAGAGCTTAGAAAATCAGTAGCGTCTATCCTGCAAAATACTAATTTAGGAATACAGTTTCAAATCGAAGAAGCTAGTAACGGACAAGAAGCTTTAGCTAAAGTGAAAGCTTCAGACTGGGATCTGGTGTTGATGGATGTGCGCATGCCCGAAATGGATGGGCTTCAAGCCCTTGCCGAGATCAAAGAGCACAATCCAAGTACTTTTGTAGTCATCATGACGGCACATTCAAATTTGAATGATGCCGTGCTGGCGATCAAAGAAGGGGCTTACGATTACTTGGAAAAACCCGTCAGTTCTCAAAAGTTAACGGATATCGTGAAGAAAAGTATGGAAGCCCACCAAATGGTTTCTAATTTAACGGCCTCGAATCCCATTTTTGATGACGATATTGAAAGCGAAATTGTCGGCAGCAATTCTAAAATGAAAGAAGTTTTCAATCTGATTTACAAGTTATGTAAAGTGGAAACGACGGTCCTCATCCGAGGAGAAAATGGAACCGGAAAAGAGCTTGTCGCCCGCGCGATTCATTTTAACTCACCTCGAAAAAGTGGCCTCTTCGTTGCCGTTAATTGCGGCGCGATTCCTGAGAATCTTATGGAAAGTGAATTTTTTGGTCATGAAAAAGGTGCCTTTACTGGAGCCATCGAACGAAAAATTGGTAAATTTCAATTGGCGAATAATGGAACTTTGTTTTTAGATGAAATTGGTGAACTCAAACCAGAAATGCAAGTCAAACTCCTGCGAGCGATTCAAGAGAAAAAATTCAATCCGGTGGGTAGCAACCGTGAAGTGAAAACAAATGCGCGAATAATTGCAGCGACCAACCGAAATTTAGAAAAAATGATGGAGACCGAAGAATTTCGCGAAGATTTATTCTATCGACTAAACGTCATGCCGATTTTTCTTCCGCCCTTACGGGATCGTCCGGATGATATCACCGTTCTAGCCAATACTTTTTTACAGAAGTTTTCAAAATTACATGATAAAAAAATAACTCATATCGAGCCCGACTGCCTCGAGCTGATGAAAAAGTATCGCTGGCCCGGTAACATTCGTGAACTGGAAAATATCGTTGAGCGTGCGTTTATTGTAGAGTCCAGTTCTGTGATGACGAAGCAAAGTCTTCCCGATCAAATCTTAAATGAAGTTCAAAAAAGTCCGGGAAGTCCAATCGTGATCAACAACTTAAAGGCCAAAAGTTCTGAAGCACCTTCGGACACATTAGATTTTGAGATCTATAAAGAAAAAGTTGAAAAAGATTTTATCTTAAGTGCTTTAAAAGCAAATAAGGGAAAAATAAATCAGACAGTCGCGCAGGCTAATATTCCTAAAAACACTTTACTTCGAAAAATAAGAAAGTACGGAATTAACGTTAAAGACTTTATGGATTAGTAGGTTTTAGTAATTTAATTCCGGCTTGTATAACGCATTGGGCTTCCAGTTGATTCATACAGTGGTGATGACCTAAGGGACATTGCTGGTGTCCATGCTTCCCGCAGGGGCGACAGTTCAAATGATTATTTTCGACCACCGACACATTTGACGTCCAAGGCCTAAACCCCAAATTTAAAGTGGTCGGACCAAAAATACTGACTACGGGTGTTTTTTGACTAGCAGCCATATGAGCTGGCGCACTGTCATTTGAAATAACCAAGCAGCAGGATTTTATAAACTGAACCGATTGGTAAATACTTTGCGTGCCGGCTAAAACCTGGCTGCTGGGTGATAATTTATGAATTTCGTCACACAGCGGTCTTTCGCCCGGACCGCCCATCAGAAAGACTTCGTAGCCAAGCTTTGTAAAGGCTTCGGCGACCGTCGCAAAACCCTGTCGCGTCCATTGCTTTGTGGCCCAGACGCTTCCCGGAAATACCGCTATCTTTTTGGTTAGGGCTTGCGGCCTAGGAAATGAGGGATCAAAAAGGGGGGGGATATTGGCCAGCTGCCCCAGTTCGTCAACGTCATTCAAATAGGACCAATCCTTTTCTAAGAGGTTCACGGCCACGGCGGGAATAGTAGACGTTAATATTTTTAATTGCCGTAAAGCTTCGGGCCAATTTTTCTGGTATTTGATTTGATCATCGAAGATAAAAAATCCAAAGGGCGACTTGAAACCAATTTTTCTTCGGGCGCGAATTTGCAGACTCATCAACTGACTGCGGATCGAGCGATGCACGCAGTAAAGATTCTGTATTTGTTGTGAATCTTGCTTTAGACTGCGGATTGCTTTTTTGTAACTTTCCCGATCATTCTTATTAATTTCAAGGACCTGATCCACAATTTTTTCTCTGAGAAAAAATTCTCCTAAGCCATTTTTGCAAACAAGAATCAGCTCATCGTGTGGAAAATTTTTCTTAATTTGACGCAGGAACGGAATAGATAAAAAGAGATCACCAAGAAAAGCAGTCTGAATAACCACGTGACATTGTTTTTTCACGCCGCTTACTCTTTAGTGCCCGGCTGAATACTAGTGACTTCTGAAATTAAAGATCCGATTTTTATTTTTGCCTCGATGCGAAGGATATACTTTCGATCGTCATCAGAAATCCAAATATTAATATCCCCAGCTTGCGTCAGTGCCCCGCGGGTGACGACTCTAGCTTTGATTTCAATGGCATCAAATTCGCCAGCGTCGGTTGATAGTTTATCTTTTTTAATCGCGGTAGCTTTAAATATTATATTTTTCTGATCATCCGACACCCTAAACGAATATTCCTTACCTATTTCCCAGGCAAAAATGCGCATATAGAAAATGCCGCTGAAAGCATTCTGAGAAAAATCTAAAATATCCCACTCTTGTTTTTTTTCTTCGTTACCATTTTTTTCAGTGTATTTATGTTCCCAGTAAGTGGCTTTTAAAGTTTTATGATCAAAATAAGATTGAGCTTCTTTCAGCTGGGCCGATTCCTTGATGTGAAGTTTAAAGACATGAGGAACCAAGTCTTCGTAATCAACGTAGGTTTCAACTTGATCATCGACAGAATAAAAATTAGAGAAAAGCCCACTTGTTTTTAGATCTGTCAAAAAATTATATGACTTTCGGTTATTCACTTCGACGAATGGCTTTACCTTAAAAGTTAAAGTTCCCGCTTCTGTCGCGAAATAACGAACTGAATGGGTGACGGTTTCACCAACCCGGAAAGGATTCACTTTTGGGCGTCGGGAATTCCCATCGAAGCCTTTTTGATCCTCTAATTCAGGTAAACGAACGGTACTTTTTTCGGGTGCCGTGCTGACAGGCTCTGTTTTCAATTTTTTCCCAGAAGGTTTATTTTTTTTCGTGGAAATTTTAGCCGGTGCCTTATTTTTTTTCGCGCTGGGCCCAGGTTGATCTGATTTTGGACTGGTAACTTTAGAGTCAGCCATCGGCTCGAGAGTAGGCTCCGTCGAAATTATTTTGACTTTATCTTCGAAATCGACATTTTTAGTGATATTTTTTTCACCACGATATTTTAAGTATCCTGAGGAACAGGATGAAAGAAGAACTACTAAAAGTAAAATTTTCTTTCTCATTCAAACTCTTTCCACCGACGATGCACCCACATCCAATGTTCGGGATGCTGACGAATAATTTTTTCTAATTCTGCATTAAACCGATTCGTCACGTTTCGTTTATAATCTTCCTCATCATTACTATAAAATGGACTCAAATCAATTCTTTCACCGAAATTAATGTATAGTTTTTCATCTTTGCCCCAATAAGTATAAATTGGAATAACTGGAACTTTTGTTTTCTTAACAAAAAGCGATAGCCCATAGGCACTCCCTGTCTTCTGGCCGAAAAAAGTGGTCTCGATCCCGTAAGGTTTACCCATAAATTGGTCCAGAACGAAAATAATCCCCGAACCAAGTTTTAGTCCGGCTAAGATATCAAAGGCGTTTCGCTTAGAGTGCGCATCAATAAACCGAACAGTCGAAGCTCCGCGCAGCGAAAACCAAAACTGATCCAGAAAGACATTTTTAAATCTTTTCGTAATCAAGTACAATGGCATCACTTTTCGACTAATTATGGCCGACGACAGGTCCCCACTACCTAAATGCAAGGATAGAAAAAAAACTCCTTTTTTTTCACTTTGAGCGAGCTTCAAGTTTTCCAGCCCCTGAAAAACAACATTTTTTTCGATCCACGAATCAGAAAGACTAGGGATTTTAATAACATCAAAAAAACTACGACAAAGATTTTGCATCGACTTTCGTGCTAGCGTTTTTTTCTGTTGCGAAGTTAATTCCGGAAAGGCCAAATTAAGATTCGAAAAAATAACGTCTTTTCGAATTTGAAATAAATCAATCCACAAAAAGGCTAGCATTTTACCAAGATATAAGTTGAGCTTGTACGGTAAAAAAGACCATACCCAGGCAATAATGATACTAAATAATTTGGCTAATTTTTTCAACAAGTGAACCCATCTTATTGTTTTCGATTTTAATTTCGTAATCGACGATCGTTATTATTTTTTCGATTTGATGATCTCTAATTTTGACGCTGTCTTTGGCCGTGGTCACTAGCTTAAGCCGCGGATTTAATTTTTTTTCTTCTTGAAACTGATTTACCAATTTACTTAAATCAGCTTCGGTATACTGATAATGATCCGGAAACATTTTAAATTCATGAATGGTAAAATTTAATTGCGCCAGCATATTCCGAAAAGACTCGGGCTGGCCCAGCCCACAAAATACAAAAAGGTGATCACTCTGCGGATTTAAATGATTTAATTGGGAAATGACATTTGCGGTATAAATATTTTCAGCAGTCACGGAACTTTTTGTAACAATAAGTTCTTTCAAGTGCGCGACCTTTTCGGCCGGTACTAAATTGCACTTGGTGAGCACAACGGCTTGAGCCCTATTCAACTGGGATAATGGTTCGCGAAGGCGACCTTCGGGTAAGGTTTGCATGTGGACCATTGGGGCCGTGGCATCAATTAAAACCAAGTCGAACTGACGGTGCAATTTGCGGTGACTAAAGCCATCATCAATAATGATTAAATCAGGCTGATCTGAGGCCGCCGCTGCCTGAGCTGTCAAATTTTTCACAGGGCCGGCCCAGACCTGACAGCGCGGAAGTTTTTTTTGTAGCAAACAGGGCTCATCCCCAAATAAATCAATCGCATTCTTTAGGCTGAGATCAACTTTTTGGGGTTTTTTTAAAGTTCCCTTGTAGCTACGACTGACAATGACTATTTTCTTTTGGTTATTCTGCTGAAGGATCGCCGTAGCTAAGTAAAAAACGCACGGAGTTTTTCCGGTGCCGCCCACGGATAAATTACCCACAGAAATCACGGGGATTTTTAAAATTGTTTTCCCAAATAACCCACGATCATATAAGTTATTTTTTAATAACACCGCAGCGCTGTAAATAAACTGCAGTGGCTTTAAAATCATAAATAAGATTCTAAGGTGTTAGCTACCCGACGAGTAGCACCCTTTTCTCCAAGCCGAGTCACAATCTGCTTCAATTTTTGAATCGTTTGCTCGCAGTATTTTTCATCGGTAATAAAGCGATC
>JAYTHR010000175.1:0-1504 GCA_043732425.1 Bdellovibrionales bacterium | reverse complement strand
ATTGCAAGGGCCTGCATCAATTAATATCTGCACTTTTACAGCAATTACGATCGCATTCAATACCGTCACGAATGTTAAGTTTTTCCTGCGAAGGTAACAATCAAGATGTGGTTCCGTGCGCAATGACGGCATTGAATCAATTAAAAAGCTGCTGCGAAATTGCTGGCCATATCACTAGGGCCTCGATATTTGTAGCGCTAAGGGCTCAAGCCATTCGTATAAAATCTGATTTACCACCAGAATTGCTCCTCATAAACTGGCCAGAATTTCAGTCCAAAAATGCAAAATTAGTTTGTAGTTCATTGAAAAAAAGAGATTAATTAAAGAGAGTCGAAATTATAATAATATGTGTAAAGTAAAAAAAGAACCAGGAGCAAGCTATGAGTTTTGTAAGTGCAGATTTAATCACTAAGTTGGGAAGTCTTTCACGCGAAGAAGCTGATCGTGCGGATCATGGATTAGTTAAAGTGGATTCGACGGGGAAAATTTTACTTTATAATCTTTATGAATCAAAGCTTGCCGGAGTGGCCCCGTCGACAGCCGAAGGACGTAATTTCTTTAAAGATATTGCTCCGTGCACAAATAATCGTTTGTTCATGGGTCGTTTTCTACAAGGAATTGAAAAAGGCGAATTAGATGCCTCTTTTAATTATACTTTCACTTACAAGATGAAACCTACAAATGTTTCGATTCACCTTCTCCATGACAAGCCCAGCAAAACAAACTGGATCTTTGTAAAAACAGTGGCCTAAGAAAGGCAATTATGAATCAAATTAATGACATAAAACAAATGCAAGATATGATTTCGAGTCTTAACGATCAACTTATAGATATGTATGCAGAGCGCTCCGAAATGCCGCTGTCAGCGGATCAAGTAAAAGAAGTGATGCATAGCATGGAACAACAGATCATCTGCTTCAGCGATGAAAAGCTTGAATTAGAAAAACAAATCGAAAATTTGAAGACTGAAGTTGAGCATTTAAAGAAAGTCAAAAAGGCAGATTAAATGTCACCAAGTCCTTGGTTAGTTGCACTCAAAAAGACGCTGCATATGCAAGGCTCACCAGTGATTGAATTTGGAAATGATTCGAAGGTCTCTGAAATTCTTTCTGCGGCGAATCTTTGGACGCAGGCTTTGGAAATAAAACATAGTCTTACGACCCAGGGTTTCCGTGCCGGAGACATACTTTGTGACATCAGTACAAACCATCACCTTCTTGCCAACATGATTGCATGCAATATGCTGGGTGGCTGTTTTTTTCCGTTAAAAAAATCTGACTTCGAAGAAGCTTTAACAAACGAGTCCTCTGAATTCCCAATTTATTTTTTGAAAAATCTAAATTTGGTTACAGGATATTTAAGTGCGGCTCAAGCTGCCTTAATACATGTGGCAAGACAAGATGCCGTTCTACTTCTAAAGACATCAGGGACTTCAGGTGCACAAAAATTTGTTGGCATCAGCGGTGACGCACTTTTTCATCAAGTAAAAAGCTTTATATCTGCT
>JAYTHR010000174.1:0-1506 GCA_043732425.1 Bdellovibrionales bacterium | reverse complement strand
ATGAAAAAAGTAGCTGCCGTTCCGTGGGTTAACTTCGATGTATTTAAAGATCATTTTCCAACCCAGCCTAAGTCTTACGTCATAACTTCGTTTGGTTTTCTTTCATCGACCGTGGGCTCACTTTCAGAAGTTGGCAACAAAGTTGCCGGTGGAAAAGCTTTCTATTCGCTGACCTATTGGGCTACAAAAAGAATTGTCGAACTTATAGCTGCTGGAAAATCTGTTGATCTTTTCACCTATCAACGGGCCAGTGAAAAAAAATATCGCTACCGAACAGTATTGCTGTCATTTAGGAACCATCGCTTGATCACTGCCAAGGTATATCCAGATGCAAAAATTCAAACGTCTGAAGCCAAAATTCTTAAGCGCACTTTTAATTAGGTTTTAAATTAATTGAATCACCAATTAAAAAGACAATTTTAAATTTTTAAATAATTGTTGTGCCTCATTTAAGTTTGGGGCGACCGAGAATTAATGCCCCGTATTGCTTAAAATTCTTAACACATAAAGTACAGATTTGATCTGATGCATAGAATTCAATGAATCATGTTGGTAGGCTTTTTGCTTTATCATCTTTTAGTAACCGAATGAACATTTTAAATGTCCGCTTGCTATTCACATTATTGTTTAGATAGTAGTTCGGAACTTAGTACAGAATTTTGGCTCGTGAGTTGATAAAATTTAATACAAGAAAGAAGGAATTATGAAAAAAATATTGATCGTCAGCGGAATTATTCTCGGTTTGGCAAATCCTGTCTTCGCAGAGAAAAAAGTAAAGTCGTCCACCACCACCACAGAGCAAAACAGTAGCAATCAACAATCGGCAACAGCTCCAACAGCAACAACGACCACAACCACTAATGCTGATGGAACCGCTAACTATGGTGCTGCCAGCGATACAACCACGCAGACTACTGTAGCTCCAACAGCACCGGCCTCTGATTCTGCATCTATGCAAGAATCAAAGACGACAACGTCCCAGTATTCAGAATCCGATGAAAAACCACGTATTTCAAAAGGTGGATTTTATATTGAGCCAATGATTTCGGCTATTCGAGAAGATTCAACTCTGAACTCAGCGGCGATCGGTGGTAGCACATCAGGTACAACTGAAGGTTACGGTGTTGGTTTACGTCTTGGTGGACACGTCTCTGAGGTGCTGTTTTTAGGCGTTGATGGTCGTTACGCAAAAATGAAACAGTCGGATTCTTTTTACGACAATAACTCGGCTAACATTTATAACGTGGCTCCCATGATCGGTTTACAGACTCCGCTTTGGGGAGTCCGTATTCTTGCCGGTTACGTGTTGTTGGGTGAAAATAGTCCAGACGCCAATCGACAAGGTGTGAAACTAAAATTTACTGAACCCCGCGGATGGCGTGTGGGCGCAGGATTACATGCTGGTCCGGTAGGAATAAATCTTGAGTACCAAGATTTAAAGTATAACAAAGCCGATGTTCAAGCCTTAGGAAGCGTTGCTTCGAATGTCAATATCACTGGTATTGA
>JAYTHR010000173.1:0-1512 GCA_043732425.1 Bdellovibrionales bacterium | reverse complement strand
TCGTGGAAATGATTTTTTCAGTATTTAAAATTCTGCCGAAAGAATCAATGCTGGAACCGCTGTGCCCCACGATCAACTGTAGCTTATCTTTCACGGCGATAACTTGTTGACTGTGGATATGGCCGGATAAAAAGAAATCTACTTTTTCGTAAACTCCCGATTGCTTCAGCATCTCTTCCATATTTTGTGAAATTGCGACGGGCTCAGCATCCGCTGGGTCGGGGTAAAATCCAAGCACAGGCTCATGAAGAACGAACCAGATTTCTTTCTTTGTCTTCAGGCTTTCAATCTTTTTACGAACTTCGATTAGTTTTGCTTGCCACAACTCAACTTCAGCCGCAGATAAAGTTTTTCGATCTTGAAAAGACGAATTATCAAAATTAATAAACACCAGGTCCGAAAGTTCGATCCACTGAAAAGGCTCTACCGGTAGGCACGCTTCGCCGCTTTTTTGAATTACGGGCGATAAAATTGACCATCCTTGATACGCACGACGGCAATCTTCGTGATTACCGCGCACAAAAAGCCACGGAGTTTTCTTAAGCAAATTAAGGGTGGGTTCAAAATAATCCTCCCACCAGGTTTCCCAGCCGTAACCCACGTGATGAGTCAACGCCGCGCAAACTTTTGGGTCCGAACACTGTTCCCGGTAATGAAAGTCTCCGGTATGAATTGCAAAATCGTAATTTTCGGTAAGTAATGTTTTGGCCACCTCAGGGTAAGGCCAAGCTTTCGGATCGCTGCAGTCTTGGTAGACCCCATTACCGTTTGATTCTTTTAATCGACAGCCCGTATCGCCGATCACAGCCACTCGCAGTGAAGACGCATTTACCGTAAGCGGCGTCGTCTTTAAGTTTTGCCACATCGGCCACGCTGAATTCGATGGGGTGACGGCGATCGTTTCGATTCCCGAAGAAGTAAGTTTATGAATTTGAAAAGGATCAAAGGCCGCTAGTGTGGATGCTGAATTAGTCTGACAGCCGCTAAAAAATAAAATTGGCCAAAGTACTAGGATCAAAATGCGAATGGTGTTTTTCATTACAAAAGTTTTGTCGGCTTTTGCCATAAAATCAATTTGATTTAGTGGCTCATTCGCAGTCACCTCTACCGGTTTTAGTAAAATCTACGAAAAAGCCCGACCGAACAAACCAAGCTCCTTAAATCTGGCACTCAAATAAGCAGTTTTACCACTAGTATTGACTTTCTAGGCCGCTAAAACTAAATCTAAACCTTCGATTTTGTCCTGGTGTGGTGGGGTAGCTCAGCTGGTTAGAGCAACGGAATCATAATCCGTAGGTCGGCGGTTCAAGTCCGCCTCTCACTACCATTTTTCTGTGATCAATAATCAAAAAAATAACTTAAGTCGGCGAAATCACTAACAAGTGTTTTCGCGTATTTACAACGGTTCAGAGCGTTCAAACATAACCACAGATAACGGAATATAACTCCAGTAGGTGGGTTCCAGGTGGGACTCAGGTGCAACTGTAAAATCGATTTCATATCGAATTTCAA
>JAYTHR010000172.1:0-1514 GCA_043732425.1 Bdellovibrionales bacterium | reverse complement strand
GTCGTTAGAAATTCCAATTAAAAAAGGTTTAAAAGAAATGAAAATTTTAAACAATTATGCGATAGCCTCTGTTGGTGTTGGAAAAGTGAAAGAAGCAGCAGAAATTTACGAAAAACTTTTAAAAGAAAATCCGAGTCAGCGCGAGGTCATGCTGAATTATTCGATTTTACTTATTGAAAATATGCAGAAAAATAAAGAGGGCCTAGACCTTTTGAACAGACTAAAGTTTGTAGGTGCGCCTCAAGAAGCACGTGATACCATAAAGAATTTGGAAATTAAGGCAAAAGCTGGTTTACAATAGAAAAACGGAGTACCGAGATGAAGCTGCCAAGAATTGACACCGTGATAATACTCCTGCTCTTTTTGAGCTGGTCGACGATGCTATTTGCTCAAGAAAATACAGCACAGCCTGCGCCAACGGGGACAGCTCCGCGTTTGAAATCGGATCGTAAGCAAACTTTAAATTTTGAAGACGAGTTGGTAGAAGGTTCCGCGCAGAAGCCTGAACTATTCTATTTATTTCAGAAAAAAAACTTCAACTATAAAAGATTAATTAAACTGCGCGAGAATTTTTTGCCCGAGATGAGAAGAACAACTGAGGACATACAGCGACTTCGGGGTGGACGTTGAAATCACCATTAATATTTCGTGTTTTTAAAAACGAACAGATCTTCGTCGTTAAGCAGTTCGTCGACAAAGACCAAATTACGATCGGTCACGATGCTGAAGTAGATATCGATCTTGATTCAAATGAAATTTCGGCCATTCACTGTTTGGTTGAAAAACGGGGTACGCAATTTTTTATTTGTGATCTGGGTTCAACTCAAGGAACTTTTAAAAACAATCAGTCGATTTTAGATGAACCTATCAACTCGGGTGACGAGTTTAACGTCGGGCCTTACCGTATCGTGTTTTTTGTCGGAACACCAAAACCGGTGTCAATTCCAAAGCCTGTATCTGAACCTGGTAGCGAAGCTGTCGCGCCACCGCCACTGAAGAAGGCGGTTGAGACCGCTTCCAACCCAGTTCAGGTGAAAGCTACCGAATCTTCAGTAGTAAAAGAATCAACTGCTGCCGTCAAACCAACGGCGCCCGTCGAGAAAACAATACCTGCGGTTGAAAAGCCAAAGTTACAGTCTGAAGTGGTTGTCCAGCGTGGATCACCTCAAAGACAAAACTTCGCGGTGAAAACAAAATCGAAAAAAGGCGTGAAAACATTTGCTCCGGCCAGTGAAATTTCTGATTTACGTCAATTTATTAAGCCGGGCAAAGGTCCTTTAGTGGAAGTCATTGTTTCGTGGAAAGAACGAATTATAAATACCTATCACTTTGCGCCGGTAGGACTTAAAAAATTGGGTAAGGGTTCAGATATTCAAATTCCTGACGGTTCGGCTCCCTTAGACTTTGTCTTTTTAGATTTAACTCAAGGCGCGCAAGTTCGAACTTCTGCAGAGATGAAAGTTGAAATTTTGCGCGATGGAAATCTGAGTGTCACTTCGGATCGTGCGTATCGA
>JAYTHR010000171.1:0-5334 GCA_043732425.1 Bdellovibrionales bacterium | reverse complement strand
CGGCTCAGGGATTATTTCTGGAAATGACTCTTTCTTTACAATTAAATTTTCAGTAGAAATTTTAAATAAATTTTTAATGTCTTCAGGCAAATTTTCGTGCTTTTCAGGATTTTCACTTTTCGCAGGAACTCGAATTACTGTTTCAGCATCCATACGTTGTGATTTTTTTAAATCCACTTCGATCGGATTTTCTAAAGATTCTAAAAGTGATTCATAAAACTCAGGTTGTTTCGATAATGATTTCCATTCGCCATCTGGGTAAAGGCAAATTTCTTCGTTTCCCGAAAAAGTACCCGTTAATATCATCTTGCAAACGGCATCCGTCGAGTAGGGTCCTTTAACCTGATCTGTTTCTAATTTAATGACCCATCGAATAGTGTTTTCACTCATGTTCTCTAAGTATAAAAAGACTATCGAAATGTTACAGCTGCTAGAAGGAAGATAGACCCAACTCATGACTAAAGTCTAATTATGGAACCAGCTTTAGTTCCAATGTGGAACTAAAGAAATTATAAATGAGGCCTAGACCTCGTTAAAATTCACAGCAGGCTTGTTTTTTTTGGCATATTGATTGCTCTTACTAGTGCTCATGATCAAATGGATAATTGCAGCTTACATCATTATAGTTTTAGCGTTCTCGGCAACTGCAAAAGCTTTTAACATTGAGTCAAACCCAGCTTTAAATATTTTTACTCATCCGGCGAAAATCTCGACAGAAATAGATGCTCAGGATCCCCTCCCAGAAGCTACTCTGAAGTCTTCTCGCCCGATGAATATTTCTAACAATAAAGAAAACATTATCGGGTAAAACCGGTGCCTGTTTTAGTACCTCGGCCGTGGCCCCTCCTCGGCTGAGGTTCAAGTTTTTTTCTAAACTCTTTTTACCTTTGCACCAAGTTGAGTTAATTTCCCCTCAAGGTTTTCGTACCCGCGATCTAAATGATAAATTCGGTTCACCAGTGTTTCACCTTTAGCCACAAGCCCCGCAAGGACTAGCGAGGCGCTGGCACGAAGATCTGTTGCCATCACTGGAGCTGCGGTTAGACCCCCGGGGTTTCCGCGAACAATCGCAATCTGTGTTTTTGGCGTAATGTCGGCCCCTAATCTCATGAGTTCTGTAACGTGCATAAAGCGGTTTTCAAAAACTGTCTCTGAAATAATACTTGTGCCTTTAGCCACACACATCAGTGCCATAAACTGGGCCTGAAGATCAGTGGGAAACAGCGGATGAGGCGCGGTCGAAACATCTGTACCTGTCCATTCAGCTAACGGATGAACTCGCATGGAACTGGCAGTGATATCAATTTTAAATCCACACTCTTTCATTTTGTTAATCAGGGCTTCTAAATCTTGAGGCCGACAGTGCGTAACCGTAACGTCTCCTCCGGTGATGGCGCCCGCGATCAATAGGGTTCCCGCTTCAATTCTGTCGGCCATGATTTCATGACTAGCAGCTTTGAGTTTTTCAACTCCCTCGATAGTCATGATACCCGTTCCGTGGCCGGAAACTTTAGCTCCCATTTTATTTAAATAATTTCCTAAATTAACTATTTCAGGTTCTTTCGCGGCATTTTCGATGATGGTTTTGCCTTCAGCCAAAGTGGCTGCCATCATTAAATTTTCTGTGCCGCCTACTGTTGTTTTTTCGAAAAGGACGGTAGCTCCTTTTAGTTTTTTTGCTTTTGCTAAAACATAGCCCTCTTTTAATTCGATCGTTGCGCCAAGCGCCTTCATGGCATCCAAGTGAAGATCGATGGGACGCGTGCCGATCGCGCAGCCCCCGGGAAGGGAAACAACGGCTTCGCCGTATTTAGCTAGTATGGGGCCAAGACATAAAATGCTGGCGCGCATTTTTCGAACAAGCTCGTAGCTGGCCTCGACGGATTTCAACTTTTCAACGTGCACGGTAAAATTATTTTCGTTTCTCTGCGTTCTGCAGCCTAGACTTGCTAGCAGATCAGCAGTCGATTCGATGTCTTTTAGGTCGGGAACATTTATGAACTGATGCTCACCTTCGGCTAATAAAGTTGAAAATAAAATGGGAAGAGCGGCATTTTTTGCTCCGCTTGTTTTTACGGTTCCATTTAATTGCTGTCCGCTTTGAATCAACATTTTGTCCATGAACGAAGACCTTTCCAGTTGAGAATGTGCTCAAGGTAAATACCGAATTTATTATCGAACACCTTTTATGATTCGATCAAGTCCTGATAAGTCTTTAACGACCGAAACTTTCGAAAAGATTTGTAGTGCTTCGAAGTGATCCTGCATGATTGAGCCCTGCAAATAGCCCATTTCAAATTGCATTATTCCGGGAGATTTTAAATTTTTTGCAAATTGCGTAGACCAAGATTTTAGAAGTTCAAAACCGTTATTCTCTGCAAAAAGAGCTTCTGCGGGTTCGTACTTTTTTACCCCAACATCCACTTCAGGATCACTTGTCGAAATGTAGGGTGGATTAGCGACGATAACATCAAACATATCTAGATCGACTGGCTTCAAGTCATTAATATCTTTTAAAATAAGCTCAGCGCGATCTGACAAACTCAATTTTTCGCAATTAAATTCTAAGTACTTAAATGCTAAGTGGGATTTTTCAATACTTACAAGCTTCGCGTCGGGAATATTTTTTAAAATAGAAAATCCGATACAGCCTGTTCCGGCTCCGAGATCTAAAATGCGAGGATTTAAAATTTTTTTACTTTTTACAAATTCGATTGTGGATTCGACGATGTCTTCGGTCTCGGGGCGCGGGATTAGAACTCCTGGGCCTACCTTAAAAATATGCCCGTAAAACCCTTTGTCTTCAGTAATGTAGGCTACGGGTTCGCCCTGAGTGCGTCTGCGAATAAATTCGCGGCAGTCAGAAACTTCTTTTTCAGTTAAGGGCGAATCATATTTTAAATACAACTGCATGCGCTCTAGCTTTAAAGCGGAGGCAATTAAAAGTTCGGCATCTAGTCTTGGAGAATCGAATTTTTTATCTTTAAAAAACTGAATCGATTTATCTAAAACGTCTTTTAACTTCATCGCGGCTCTATGTTGCTGCAGTCTGTTTTTTAAGAGCTTCAGATTGGAAATGGGCCACCAGCGGGTCAATGAGGTATTCTAACTGACCACTCATTACCTGATCTAGCTGATGAATTGTTAATCCAATGCGGTGATCGGTGATTCGCGTCTGCGGAAAATTGTAGGTCCGAATACGTTCTGAGCGATCACCCGTTCCGATTTGGTCTAGACGGGCATCAGAAGCTTCTTTTAAAACTTTATCGTCTTCAAGACGCTGCAGCTTCATAGCTAATATCTGAAACGCGCGTTCTTTATTTGAATTTTGTGATTTACCTTCTTGGCAGTGAACTAAAATTCCTGTGGGTAAGTGGTGAAGTCGAACGGCAGATTCAGTTCTGTTGACCGACTGCCCGCCGGCACCGCTGGCGCGCATCACGTCAATCGTAATGTCTTTCATGTCGATCTTAATTTCATTTACCTGAGCTTCTGGAATAATGGCCACGGTAATGGTCGACGTGTGAATGCGTCCGGCAGATTCTGTTTTTGGAACACGCTGCACGCGGTGAACTCCAGATTCGTATTTCATTTTTGAATAAACGGATTCACCCGAAATCATCGCAATGACTTCTTTGGCTCCGCCGACATTTCCATCAGTGTAGGACACCAATTCGGCTTTCCAATTCTGGGACGACCCGTAGCTCGCGTAAGCGCGAAACAGTTCGTCGGCAAATAGCGAAGCCTCATCCCCACCTGCTCCAGCACGAATTTCTAATAGGATATTTTTATCGTCATTGGGATCTTTAGGAATCAGAGCAATTTTTAATTGGGCTTCGATGCGCGGAAGATCTGCTTCGAGTTCTTTTATTTCTTCGCGAATCATCTCTTTCATTTCGGGGTCAGATTCTGAAGTTAATAATGGTTTGCTGGCTTTTAGGTTTGTCGTCTTTTTTTTGTAATCGCGGTAAAGCACAACAATCTTTTCAAGATCGGAAAGTTCTTTCATCAGGGCGCGGTATTTTTTTTGATCAGAAGCCACGTCGGGACGCTGAAGCGACATATTCACTTCTTCGTATCGGGATTCAACTTTTTCTAATTTTGAAAACATATCTTCGGTCCTAACAATTCAAAAGGTGTGGGCACTTTGAAAAAACAAAAGCGGCTTTTAAGGGCCGCTTTGAATAGATGCTCTTTCTTTAAAGAAAAGAGCCCGTAAATATGTAAGCTACTTTGTCTTTGCTGGAGTCGCCGCTGGTGTTGCTGGAGCCGCAGCAGGCTTGCTGTAACGTTTTTTGAAACGGTCAATACGACCCTCAGTATCCATGATACGT
Source organism: Bdellovibrionales bacterium (assembly GCA_043732425.1). GTDB lineage: Bacteria > Bdellovibrionota > Bdellovibrionia > Bdellovibrionales > Bdellovibrionaceae > Pseudobdellovibrio. Next base: position 1,000 of record JAYTHR010000171.1, on the reverse strand, counting down.
TGCTTGCCCGTGTAGAACGGATGAGAGGCCGATGAAATTTCCACTTTGATAAGTGGATACTCTTTGCCGTCTTCCCATTTAACCATTTCTTTAGAGTCCAACGTTGTTGTTCCTAAAAATGTGAAATCACAAGACATGTCTTTAAATACCACTGTTTTAACTTTTGGATGTAACCCAGGTTTCATAACTTTTCCTTTATATTGAATTCGAAGACTACGGTGATATCATAAAGCCAAGCACTGGCTCAAGGAAAAAGCACCGAAATGCTAAAGTAATATAAGCTTTCCTCAAATCGGTGAATCTGTTTTTAAAAATAGCCTTTGTAGTGATTAAGTTAATAAATATCAAATAGTTAGGTCATTGTTGTGAAAACTGCTGTTGTAATAGGTTCGACGGGTTTAATTGGCTCTATACTGGTGCAGAAACTGGCCCAGGACGGATCATGGGGTCAGATTCTAGCTATTTCTAGAAAGCCAGCTGTTTGGCAAAATCCAAAAGTACGAACACTTCTTTTCGATTTTACCCGGTGGGATAGCTTCGATCTGCAGATTAAATCTTTTGCGGGCGTTAGTCCTTCGATTGATTTTTTTTGCGCCTTGGGAACAACGTTGGCTGCTGCCGGTAGTGAAGACGCCTTTAAAAAAATCGATCTTGAGGCCACCGTTGAATTTGTAAAAATGGCCGAGCGCTGTAAGGCCGAGCGTGTACTGATCGTGTCCACGCTGGGCGCCGATGAAAAATCATCACAGCTTTATTTAAAAACAAAAGGAGAAATGGAAAAGATTTCGCTATCGCTACGTAAAAACGGAATTTATTTCATAAGACCAAGTTTATTATTAGGCGATCGCAAGTCTTTTCGATTTCTTGAACGCTTAGCCATTATCACATCACCTTTGTATTCCGCTTTTTTAATCGGGCCCTTGAAAAAATTTAGCCCGGTTTCCGCGGCAACTGTCGCACGCGTTATGGTTGATATCGCTGCTAAAAAAAATGAGATTCC
>JAYTHR010000170.1:0-5344 GCA_043732425.1 Bdellovibrionales bacterium | reverse complement strand
ACGACTTCTTTTCGACTAAAGCTGGCGAAATCAAACCACGACTGAAAAATTCATACTTCATCGAATGATCAAATGTGGCCTTTAAACTTCCTATCCGCAGATAGTTCAGCAAATTATGAACTAGAACTGACGATGGAGCTGCCAGCAAAACAAGTTAAGGTGCTTAAGCTCTATAAGCTTAGTTTCGTTAAGAAGATGTAATTTAAGTTTTTTCTTTAATTTGGGGTTACTTTTTTGCGGTTGCTCGAGTGGGCATTACGGCAGTGAAAATTCACTGCTAAGTAAGTCTCATAATAATACAGAAATAAATCTCATTTTTTGATCTGTACCCACTGATTTGGACACGAAATAAAGACCTGATCGTTCTTTTGAAGATCGGACCGTGTAATTTCTTGAAAGGGAATACACACGAAAAGACCATTTGCGCCTTAACACGCAACTAGGCGATTCATAATTTATCGAATGGGCGAACAAGATATGTCCTTTGAAGCACCTATTCTCTTCCGTACTTTTATTGAACGAAGAGACTAAAATCGACAATGCGATGGTAGTCGCCAAAAACTTCACATTCATTATTACCCCAGTATAATTTAAAAAATTCACAATTGGGCTGCGATACTTGAAGTTCTAATTACTGCACATGATATTGGTTATATCAGAAAAAAATATCGAAATGTGTAAGATTTATTCACTTAATTGAATACACTTTCCATAAAGAACCGTGACGGGCTAAGTGAGCACCTCATCATTCATTAATTAATTTGCAGTTTTTTCTGATCTAACCCGGAGACGGCCTCACCTTGTCATTTTCAGATACTTTCAAAACGACGGTGCAAGGCCTTCAAAAAAACAAACCAGAACATTTGATGGTATTAACTTTTGAAATAGTAACTGCTGCAGCTATCAAAATAGCAGTCTCTGACAATTCATATACTTTGGAACCAAATAACAATGGCGATGATTTTGTACTTTCTCTAATGTCAATTGCAGCATTGATAATCTCCGTTGGATTTGTGTTCGGATTTGCGCCTGCTCCTACAAAAATTCCTAAACGAACCTGTTCATAGTCAGGAGATCCGAATAGAATTTTCGAGGATTTTATGCTTTCTCGCGCATTGAGAACGGCAGCAGTAATTTTGGCAGGATCAATATTTGGATTTATTCCTGCTGCTGTAAAAATCCCTAAACGAACCTGTTCATAGTCAGGGGAACCAAATAGAACTTTTGAGGACTTTATGCTTTCTCGCGCATTGAGAACGGCAGCAGTAATTTTGGCAGGATTAATATTTGGATTTATTCCTGCTCCAATAAAAATCCCTAACCGAACCTGTTCATAGTCAGGTGAACCAAATAGAACTTTTGAAGATTTTAAGCTTTCCCGCGCATCTAGGACTGCTTTAATTACATTGTGATTCGACGCTGCACTTGCAATAGATAAATTGATGACTAAAACTGAAGCCGCGACGTATATAAAAAGCTTGTAATTCATTGAAATCTCAATCCCGCTCCAATTGCTTGGGAGACCAACTATCGGGCTCTTGCTGGAGCAGTTCTTTCTAAGTGATTCAGACAGCAAGATTTCAGCCAGGTACATATCTGTTTAGTTTAGGTTCTATTAACTCTGGCGCTACTTTTCTATTCAAAAATTAGCCAGTGACAATGAACGGCCGATTTTTTAACTGCTGATTCATTTCATTAGCTTTAAAGAACTTCGGGACATCAGCGGCAGGTTTGTCACAATCTGCAGCCCCCGCTTCATAAGCTGATCTGCTCAATCCTAGTCAAAAAAATTTTGTCTATTTGTTTTGATTTTGGGCGCAAATTCATTAGGCGATAAAATTCTTTGCCGAGTTTGGCTAATTCTGATTTATGCAGGTAACCATGATGCAGAAGTCGAAGAAGCGGAGTATTTTTATCAAGTTATAAACTACGATGATTTGTTGAGTTGAGCTCAATACAATTAGTTAGAAATGCATCCATAATAGTTTAAATAGACCTAAAAGGCCACTTGAGATCCGTCGATTTTAAATTTCCCTAATTTATATTTTCCGGCCTCATTGTAAAAAATAATCATATCGCCATCGGGCATTATTCGAAATATAATTGAGCTCGACCAAGGGGCAAATGGATTCGAGCCTGGCATTGCGAATTGTGACAGAAGTGCTTCGCTATTAGGATCGAAAATGTATGTAATGTAGTTGGCGTCAGATACTGCGATATTTCCATTTTGCAAAACTGCGACACTGCGTAGGTACCAAAGGGGGCTACTAATCGTAAGTAGGCAACACAAGCCATGCGGTTTCGCTATACAAAGATATTAAGAAAATCTACATTTTCGATATTTCAGAAAATGTTTTCACCCTGTGATTATTATTTTGAAAATAATAATCACAGGGTTTTGCAAGATTCTCGCGTTCAAGTTATTATCAATGATGGGCGTTGCCTCTCTTTATTCAAAAGAATTTTACCAATTGGCAAAAGAAAAGTTAAAATCTGGGGGTTATGTCACGCAATGGTTACCGATTTTTAAAATTGATGAAAATTCTTCGCGACAACTCATTAAATCATTTCTTGAAGTTTTTCCAAATATGGTTCTGCTAAACGATTTTGGTCGCGAACTTATTCTTAGGGGACAAAAAGATGGAACGAATCAAATGGGTTGGGCGAAAGTGTAAAACCGCATCGACTCTTTACCAAACGTTAAAGCACACTTAAGAAATGTCGTACCGATGGTAGATAACATTCCAATTATTGAATACAACCACTACATTGTATTAACTGAACTACCAAAAGAACTTTTTTGGACAGGCTCAATTCCCGAATGGTGTCCGACTTGTTTTAACACTGAAACTTTAAATCCTAAATTGGCGTTGCTAGATAGTTACTTGTCGCTTTTACAATCTGTTTACCTAAGCGATTCCTACACAAAAATTGGTGAAATACGCGCCGTCATTCCAGGAATTCAAATACCTTTTGGCGGACCGCAGCCCGTAGGCATGAAGAACCAATTTGTTCGAACGATTGATCGAAAATCCTATAATCACTTTATCGACCTCTACGGATCCTTGAGAAAAATGTTCGGACCAACGCATGTTTTATATAAATAAATTTGTGCAGCGGCCAAGAGTTTAAGGCACTTGCTCTTACAGAAAATCCCGATTTTTTGTGATCGTTATTTTTTGCATTTATAGTTATGGAGAAGGTGGATTGTCACAGTCAGCCGTGCTCGCATCTATACAACACGCCACACGTTGTGCATAAGTGTAAGTGTGTGTGCAGGTTATTGCAAATGTGCACGAGTCCTGATTGCAATAGGAAAAATCATTATCACAATAGCGATCGACGGGGCGAACTTGGGTCGCACAAACTGCATTACTTTGGTAATAGCAGTTCGACTCTGTCCTTGTGGGAGCCAATGCAGTTTGCGAGCAAGTTGGACAGGGTGCTGCACTTACTCGAGTTGGTATGTGAGTTAAAAAAGTAGACCAGTCATTAGATAATCCAGTTGGTACCATGTATGGATTGGCACTTGTGTTTGTTAAAACTTTACAAACTGAGAACTCATCAACTGTTAATGAAGAATTACCAGCTAATCTATATGTTGGTAAGGAAAAAACATTTATTGAAATCAAAAGTACTAAAAGTAGAATTGATTTCATTTTTTTTCCTGAAGTATTTTTTCCAATTTTAGTAGTCTTTGCTCAAGATCTAAATTTTCTTGATGAAGAGCGTGAACAGCCTCGATCAGCGGCGCTACTAATACGGGGTAATTCACCCGCAACAATCCCGTTGGGTCCGCTTGAACGGCCTCAGGAAAAACAGCATTTACCTCTTGGGCAATAACCCCTAACTGCCGACTTGATTCAATTTGCGATTTTGGATTTTTCCAAAAATATGTCACTCCCCGAATTGAGTTAAGTTTTTGTAATATGTGATCTAAGGGCCGGATTTCCTTTTTTAATCGGGCATCAGAAGAATAAAGAAAGGATGTTGCTGTAATATTTCCATTGACGTCTAATTTTTGCGCAGGCGTTATTGTTCCGATTCCAACGTTGCCATTTTGATCAATGCGCATTCGTTCAAGGGGATTTCCAGTTCCATTTGGCGTCGTTTGAATAATTAAATCCGATCCTTTGCTGGCGGCGCTAAAATTTTCAGTAGCTTGAATATATATACTGGCTCCGCCATAACTAGCTACGGAGTAACCGTCAATTGCATCACGACCGATAAATGCGGATAATGTATCGCCTAATAGCGGGTAAGACGGAGCCCCCGCAGTTCCACGACCACGCAGTCCACCAAATACAGGGTGCTGCCCACCAGCATTAGCAAAAGTGTAAGAGGTGAAATGGCCAAAATTTTCTTCCTGAGTCAGCTTTATGTTTCCCTTCATCACATCAATTTTTTCCTGCGGAGTTAAAGTTCCAACGCCTACGTTACCTGATGAAGTCATCGTCATGACTGTTGGACCACCCCCCCCGGCATTGGTAACAAAAGTAATCGGGTGATTTGTAATACTACGAATATAAAGTGCGGATGGGTACGGACCTGCCGAGTTAAAAGCACTCACGATATCACCTTGAACTACGCCATTTCCCGCTTGAGTCATTAAGCTCGAATAATTTTCTGTGGTTATTCCATCACCCGCCACTGGGTTCGCATTCGAAATTCGCAGGGAAGGAAAGTTCGGAAATGTATCGGCAGAAGAGTTTTTAGATATATCGATCAAAGATTGTGGCGTCGTTGTTCCAATTCCAACATTACCGCTACTAGTAATTCGCATTCGTTCTATCGGGGAACTAGTCGTGGTGAAACGAATTGAATTTGTGGGCCCAATGCTAGCAAGAACCATGTCCTGACTTCCGTAAGCATAGGTATCGTTTGAATTCCAATAGGGTGCACCGGTGGTGCCTGTTCCTCGAATTCCAAAAGCTCCGCCTGCAGTTAAATTTGTTACTTCAACCTGTGCAAAGGCACCAGTTCCCGGATCGTCATTTACAATTCTGACGGCCGTGTTGGCATTTTGTTTTTTATAGACTTCAATTAGATTTGTCGGTTTATCTGTTCCAAAGCCCACATTTCCTGCAGCAAAAAAAATATTGCTGACATTGTTGGTTGCAACTTTCCAAAAACTATCTGATACCGTACCAATCGAAAAACATTCTGATATAACTCCGCCGACGACTTTCGCCTTTATAGTAATAACGTCAGGAAGAATTTGCTGAACCGTTCCAGTATCACCAATTTTAGTTAGTTTAACTCGAAAATCTGCATTGCCCGTGGCCGCAGTCCAATTTGCAATTTGAAAATCAACAAACTTAAGCAGACCTGTTTTATCTGTCGA
>JAYTHR010000169.1:0-5365 GCA_043732425.1 Bdellovibrionales bacterium | reverse complement strand
CGAATTAAAAGTCCCTATCGATGATAAACCCTACTTTGCGACCCCAGATAATATTCTTTTTAATTTTTTTGGTTTAAACCCTGTGGCCTATTTCGCTTTTTTTTCAATTACGTTAATTTTTGCTGGGTTTATTCTTTTCAGGTCGAAATCTAGCCTGGGCGCTATGCTCAGCTTTCCTAAAATGGCAGCTTTTTTTAATACGGGATTTGCTTTTATTTGTATTCAGACGGCTAGCGTTCAGATCGTCATGAAATACATTGATTGGCCAGATTTTTCTTTCTGCCTTGTGATTGGTGGGATGGCTCTGGGAATAGGTTTTTATAATTTTTTATTATTGAAAGTGAAATGGGTCGGGGAATATCGATTTTTGATTTTGAGCTCAGTTATTTTTGGGTTGCTAGTTGCGGCAATGTCCTTCTTGCTAAAGGTGACGTCAAATATAAATACTTTTTCTCAATATTTTTTAATTTTTATCTTTTTTACCGGGGCAGGATTTTTTGGAACGAATGCATTTTCCTACGGGATTAGCGGTTTGCAACTTGTGCAAAAGGAAAAATCATTTGCTTATGCTTGGTTTCTAAATGGCATTGGAATACTTCTTGGGTCCATTGCGGTTCAGTTTTTAATGGTACGGCAGGGACTGCATTTTGTACTTATGCTAGCGGTGATCGTAAATTTCATAACGATTGGCTTTTTTAAGACTGAACTATCTAAAAAGTAAGTTTGATTGGAATCTTGCTCAGATAACAGAAGTTACGCGCAGAAATTTCCTTCATTTGCTTCGATAGTTTTCTTAATCAAGCGAGACTTTTTTCAACGATTTAGCGTGATAGGCTAATTTGTGGTTGTGATTAAAGATTTATTCAAGTTAGACTTTTAGAAAAGGAAGTTAATATGACAAAAACTGTATTATTCTTATTCGCGTTGTCATTAGGCCTTACGTTAACTACGCAGGCTCACAAAGACCACTCCGCCGAAGTTTGCTCGGCAATAAATGCTAAAGTCTGCGCGCATGTCGGACACATGAAGAACTTCACTAGTAAAAGTGATGCCGAATTCATTGCCCATGTGATGACTCCAAAAAATGAACCTGTTTCAAATTTCAAGGCAGAATTATGGATGCCGGCCCATGGTCATGGAAGTACGCCGTTAAAAATCGTAGCTGAAGGCGAGAATAAATATAAAATCACGAATGCTTCTTTTTCTCTGACGGGCGAATGGCAAATTAAAATGAACTTTGAATTTCAAAAAATGCAGCACGAGATTATTGTCCCTGTTGTCATCGCGAAATAATTAAAGCTATAAAGTCTTACTCGGCACAAACTTCCATGACCCGCCCGGCATTATCAACACTTATAGTTTTTACGGTCTGCCAAGAATAAACGACTGTCATTTTTTCGCGGTCAAAAGACGCTTGTTTAACTTGTAATTCTACCTGCGACGATTTGCCTTCTGGCATACACGGATTTCCGTCTTTATTTTCAACTTCTGTGATTACGGTTCTAGTGTCTCCAGATTTCATTTTCGCTGCAGCCCTTTCAGCCGCCAAATTTGCTGCAAAAACATTTAAAGACATGAAGCATGCTAAAATTAAAATCGTTGCTTTCATTTTTTCTCCTGAGTGTTAAACTTTTTTACATTTATGAATTAAGTGCAGCCAACAACTGCGCCATAATCGTGAAATGTGATTTGTGCTTATTCATACTCAGGGTAGCAAGTAGTGTGCTGAATTTTTGAAATATAAACGAAGTGACCCATTTTTCAGCCACAAATGAAAATGTAATGTAAATTTTAAAGTGAATTTAGTTACTTAGAAAAAGTGGTGCCCAGTGAGGGAGTCGAACCCCCATGCCTCGCGGCGCTAGGTTCTAAGCCTAGTGTGTCTGCCAATTCCACCAACTGGGCACATTAATAGATATTTAAGTGCGGGCAAAAACTCTGACTATTTGTCAGAGCCAAAAACAGCGACTACTTGTCGCTAATAAGTTTCTTATATTCCGGAGAACGCATCAAATTGGCAAGCTCTTTTTCAGAGTCCATTTCGATACGCACTAACCAGCCTTCGTTATTTGGATCATCATTTAAAGACGAAGGATCATCGATCAAAGCCGAATTCACTTCAATGACAGTTCCAGAAACCGGAGCGTATAAATCAGAAACGGCTTTCACCGATTCAACCACACCGAAAGTTTGGTTTTGCGTGATTTTTTGTCCTTCTTCTGGAAGATCAACGTAAACCACTTCGCCTAATTGGTTTTGTGCAAATTCAGTAATACCAACGGTCACGATATTTTCGTCAACCTGAGCCCATTCGTGATCTTTGGTGTAGTAAAAATCTTCTGGTATATGAAAAGCCATGTGGGTCCCCTTTGAAAAACAAAAATATGTTAGGTCTTAATAACAAACGGAGTTTTCACTACGCAAGCTTTAACTAGTTTTCCGCGAATATCGACGAAGATTTCTGAACCTTCGGCCGAAAACGAAGACTTAACATAAGCGATTCCGATCGGTTCATCAAGAGTTGGCGAATGGGTTCCGCTGGTAATATAGCCTATTTTTTGGCCATCTGCGCTTTTTACCTCGTAACCCTGTCTAGGAATTCCGCGCTCTTTCATTTTCAGGCCAATCAGCTTTCGCTCGAGCCCTTTTTCTTTGGCTTGGACAATCTGAGCTTTATTCATGAAATCCTTAGCTTGCGGCTTCATCGCCCAACCCAATCCGGCTTCGTAAGGATTTGTGGTGTCATCAATTTCATGACCGTACAAAGAATATTTCATCTCGGTACGAAGAGTGTCGCGCGCCCCTAAACCAATCGGCTTAGCTTTTAGCGGATGCGCCAGTAGCGCTTGCCACAGTTTTTCAGTTCCAGAGGCGTCAACAAAAACTTCGCACCCTTTTTCACCGGTGTAACCCGTGGTTGCGATCATGATTTTATAATTTTCAAATTTCGAAACTTTTATTTCATTTCGATTCATCGCGCTGACAACGCCCGAACCGAAAATAGCATCACAAAGTTCAATCGCTTTGGGACCTTGAATCGCAATTTGTCCCCACTGCGCCGATTCGTCAGTGACTTCAGCCCCTTTGTTATTTTTTTTCATCCAGGCAAAATCTTTATCTTTGTTGGACGCGTTCACACAAACTAAGTAATCCGCATTTTTTTCTAAGCAGTAGACAAAAATATCATCGACTAATCCGCCCCGATCATTTGGCAGTAAGCCGTACTGAGCTTGGCCTTTTTCCAACTTGGCCACATCATTTGTTGTTAACCATTGTAAGGTAGCTAAAGCGTTTGGACCTTTGACACGAATTTCACCCATATGCGAGACATCGAAAAGTCCAATATTATTTCGTGTGGCGAAATGTTCTTCTTTTAAACCCTCGTACTGAATCGGCATGACCCAACCGGCAAAGTCGACCATACGAGCCCCTAAGCGAAGATGTTCTTGGTACAGCGGAGTTTTTTGCGACGGTGAATTAGTTTCCATTCTCAGATTCGTAGCATTCAACCGGCGTTTCTGTCACGCGCAGTTCATTGGATTTCTGTTGCAGATCAGTCGGCAGGTGAACTAATTCTCCGCGTGGCAGAGTCTGCACTGATTTATTTCTATGCAGCCAGGCCAGAAATTCGCGCTGCGGCCCGCGACAAACAAGTTGTTTCGTTTTGCCATTTTCTTCTTGAGAATCCCCGGTTAAGCGCGCCATTCCTTCACGAAGAAAAGTGGGTTTTAATTTGCGAGCCAACAGATAGCTTGTCGTCACCGTGCGATTGCGCATCGGTAAATGCTCTTCCAATTTATGAAACCAGTCGGGCGCTACCACATGGAAACGATCATGACACCAATCTGTTTTAGATTCGGTTAACAAAGGACAATCTTCCTGATGGGTGCACGGAGCCCAGATCGTGTAACCTTCTACCATCAAGTGGCTGCGCAGTTCTAATAGCTTTCTTCCGTCCTGACTGGTGGCCGGTTCAAGAATCATTATTCCTTCAAACTGATTCCATTGTGGCGGCAAAGATTTCATCTCTGTTAGTGAATAGGAAAACATCAACAAAGTCTTAGTCGGATCACAGCGTAAATTCTTAAGACTGAGTTCCGTGGTCGCATCCGGCTGAATCAATTTTTTATTTAAGTCAGAAAAGACGGATAAAGCTTTTCCTGATTTTTCGATCAGAATTTGTTTTTTGATTTGAGCTTGCAAAGTTTTATTGTCGGCTACGGCTAGGCTAGCCGTTCCGGGGCCCGAGCCCCAATCAATCGTCGCCGAAAAATCTTTAAAAAAGCCAACTTGTAATCCACGCGCTAAAATATTTTGAGCCCGAATAAAATTAAGCGGTAAAAAATAATTTCGATACGCATTCTGGCAATAGTTTTCGTGCCACGGAGTTTGTTCCTCGGGATTTTGAATAAAAAAATCAGAAAGTCTTAAAATATCTGCGGCTAGTTGCGAAATTTGTGAAGGTGCCGTGTCTGAAAACATTAAATTCCTAACTTTAAGTGCTGCATACTTTCAACTTCGGCTCCGGGTGAAACATTTTCTGGAACGTGTACGACAACATGGGGGCCTCGCGGGGCCCAACGTCTGGGATGATGTACACGTACCGGAGAATAAATTCCGTGGATAACTGCGCCCACACTAGCGGCCAAGTGCGCAACGCCAGTGGAAGGTGCTACCACAAATTCAGATTCCGCTAAAACAACAATCAACTCTTTTAAATTCAATTCGTTCTGTAACCATCGAACGGCGGAGTGGTTTTGATAAATTTTTCTAATCTCAGTTAAATAAGGATCATCAGATTTTGTGCCTGTGATGCAGACCACTTTTTTTTTCTGAACTTGCTGCTGAATAAATTCAATATACTGGGCCTGCGACCAATTTAATGCCGAGCCCATCATTCCCGGATGAACAACGATATAATTTTTTGCGATTAGATTAAATTTTTGAAGCAGGACAACCTCTGTGGGTTTTGCAATTTGAAAGTATTCCATCTGATCAGCAGCTTTTAATTGAAACGCTTTTAAAACTAAATCTTTATTGTATTCGTATTCATGTTTTTCAGCTTGTGATCGGCTTTGGCGGAGGCCTTGATTTAAAAATAAAAAACTATGCCACTGGCTACGAACTCCACTACGAAGCGGTATCCGCGCTTTAAATAATTCGAAATTTATCCACCAAGGGCCTTGAAAACTGATCGCGATCTCAGGCTTAAGTTCTTTAAGAAATGTTTGAAATTGAAAGGCAGATTCCTTCGCTTTCGATTTATCCAATTCAATATATTTTCGCTTTTTTATCCCCAGATCAACAACTTGACCCAGGCCTTTTTGAATCACCCAGGTCACGTCATATTTAGCTTCATCTAATA
>JAYTHR010000168.1:0-1527 GCA_043732425.1 Bdellovibrionales bacterium | reverse complement strand
TTGATTTAATCACCGTTAAAAAAGAAGAAGACAAAACAGAGCCTCCACCAAAAATGATTCAAATCGTGGCGCACTTTGTAGAATATAACGAGCGCTATTTAAAAAGTTTTACCTTTGATTTTTCTCCGTCAATCGCCGCCATTGACGGACAAACCCGCCAACCGAACAGCGGCGGCACGGCAAATGATATAATAAATCTGGTGGATCGATTGGTTCCAAAATTAAATTGGGCCAAACAACACGGTTATGTTCGTGTTCTGGATACGGCATCGATCTTAGTTCAAGACAAACAATCCGCAGAATTAACAAGAAATGTATCCGTGACTAAGGGGCTCATTGCCGGCGCGAATGGGGCTCAAACCCCATCGAATGCGGTGGCCACTGTAGAAATCAAATTAGTCCCCACAATAAAGTCAGAGCGTTCTGGATTAATAGAATTAAAAAATTTAAATGTGACGCTAGAAGATCCTAACGACACGGGCAACGCCAGAACAACCGTTAAGACAACAATCAGTGTTCGGGATCGTCAAAGTGCAGCTTTTGCCGGAACAATTAAAAAGAAAAAAGACGCTACCTTTGGTGGGCCTGCAAAAGCCGGCGCCATTTTCACGTTTAATCAGGGAAAAGGTTATACTAAAAACACAAGTAACTTTGTCGTTTTCGTGACCCCGATCATCAAGGCCTCAGCTAGTTCTGGGGTCGATCAGGTTAAGAAGAAATTTCGACTTAAGGAATAGCTTAAAACCTTAGTCTAGGCTGTGAAACCAGGCTTTGTTCCCATCAAGAGAATTCAAATTTTACCGATAAGACAACATACAGGAGATCGTTTTTAAGTATGGCTATAAATCCGAATTGTCATGTCATCGCAGTTATTGGTGGAAAAGGTGGAGTCGGAAAATCCGTCTACGCCGCAAATTTATCCGCCGCCTTTGCGATTGAGTTGCGACAACCTACTTTATTAATCGATTGCGACACCAAAAGTGTTGGTGACCAAAATGTGATAACGGGTTTAAAGCCTTTAAAAACTTTACGGGAACTTGCCAACACAACTCAATCTTTAAACGCGACACCTATTCAGCAAATCGTAACACAACACCCTGCTGGTTTTTCATTTGTTGGTGCAGTTCGTGGACCTGAAGAAATTCTTTCGGTGCCGTCGGATAATTTATCTAAACTACTAGAATATTTTTCGCGCAGTTTTAAATTCATCATTGTTGATATTGGAAATGAAATTGGTCCCATGCAAACGGCCATCTTACAAGAGGCCACAGCCATAACAATTATTTCTACACCCGAAATCTTGGTTGTTCAGCAGACTCAGCGTTTAATGAACGAACTATTAACTCAAACTTATCCGAAAGAAATGTTTCAGCTGGTTATTAATAAATATTCAAATTCGGGACTACAGCTGCAAGTTATTTCTCAGCATCTTGGTTTAGCTCCGCTTGGTGTTATACCAGCTGACGAAGCGACGACGATGCAGTCTATTTCACTTTCAAAACCATTTGTTGTTACAAATCCAAAATC